>USDH01000001.1 GCA_900553415.1 uncultured Collinsella sp.
TCTTCGGGTGGCCGCATATCTTGGAATCTGCATCATGTTTTACGCACCGATGGCAGCGACGATATTCAAAACAGTACGGCATCGACATACAGCATCTTGTCCAATTATGAGCAGAATGTAGTCGACAAAAAAGATGGGGCGTGCATTCCGGTTTCGAAGTCGGAGGACGGTGCCGCCTACGTTCTTTCTCTCGATGTCATGGATACGGTTACGTTTAGCCCGAGCCAATACTATACAGAGAGCGACCATCTGTTCTATCAGCTCGATACATCGCTGTGTCGCTATGGCGCCAACAACAACCTAATGGGAGTAAGCAGTTTCCCGAGCGGAACTTCGGCAATTGCGAAGTTCTATGTTGCCATCGGCAATCAGAACTACAGGTGGAGTGGCAGCGATTGGGAGCCGTATGACGCTTCGACGCCTGCGTTTACACAGATTGTGACGGATACGGGTGATGACTCACTGAGGCTCACGCTCGACCATGACCTTGCCGGAATCCGCAAGCGTGCAGCGGGCGGATCCTTTACCGTGCGTACGGTAGTGGAAGAGATTCGCCTTACGCCGGACGGCTGCAACAAGGTTATCTCCCTGTCCAAGCAGTCTGGCGAGGACGCCTGTACCAAGATGTCCTATACCGCCAAGCTTTCGACGCGTAAGGAAGGCCTTAATACCTCGAGCCTGACGCAGACGAAGCGCGGTAACGTCGGGTACTATCGCATGGACACGGGTGATACGACCATTACGCTTTCTGCGCCAGATAAGTCGCAGCTTGGCATTAACGTGGACGACCTGCGTCCGATCGCGAATGGCACGATTGGTCTGGGTGCCACGTATGAACTGGGTGGACTCAGCAACGCCGCCGAGGCAATTGCGAACGCAGACTCTGTTGTGTACACGCTCTCGCTTCAGCGCCGCGGAACCGACGGCACGTATGAGAGCGTAACGGATGATATCTCAAACTACGTAACAGTGACGGAGAGTAAGCTTGCCGCGGTCGCTCCCTCCGGTAGCACGATCACCTTCACTGACTCGAAGGAGAACGGCAAGTTCAAAACGAAGAACGGTAATACGACGTTTAGCCTGCCCTTTACCGTTAAGGTCAACACGCAGGTTGAACAGCGTGAGCAGTTCTACGCGAACTATCGCTTGGTGATGACAGCGAGCCTGGTTAAGGGTGACGTGGCGAGCGCAACGCCTCAATCGCCCGACTATGTGACCTATACGCTCACGAGGGTGAACCTCAACGGCATCGACCACTAGTTCCGAAGCCAACTAGCTTCGCAAAGGGGGCGGCAACCACCCGGTTGCCGCCCCTTTTCTTGTTCAAGACTTTAGTCTGCTGGCCGCGCAGCGGCCAGCTTTAAACCACCCGCTACGCGGGTGGAGACAAACGGCTTTACAAAGCCACCCCTCCGACCGATATTGACGATTGTTCAGGCCGTCAAGAATTCGAGTCGAAGGGGTGGTCGCCATGGCCCAGAAGGCCTACAGCCTTTCCCACACGAAGTGGATGTGCAAGTACCACATCGTGTTCACGCCGAAGTATAGGCGCAAAGTGATCTACAACCAAATCAGGAGCGACATAGGGGAGATCCTCAGGAAGCTGTGCGAGTACAAGGGGATCGAGATAATCGAGGGGCACCTGATGCCCGACCACGTGCACGTGCTGCTGGCGATCCCGCCGAAGTACAGCGTCGCGAGCGTCATGGGCTACCTGAAGGGGAAGAGCTCGCTGATGATATTCGACAGGCACGCCAACCTCAAGTACAAGTTCGGCAACAGGAAGTTCTGGGCGGAGGGCTACTACGTGTCCACCGTCGGCCTGAACGAGGCGACGATCGCCAAGTACATCAGGGAGCAGGAGTCCCACGACATCGCGCTGGACAAGCTGAGCGTGAAGGAGTACGAGGACCCCTTCAAGAGGAGGTGATCCTGCCGGTTCGACCGGCGCGCCACGGGTCAAGATGCACTAGGCCTGGACGAAGTCCGGGCCCGCGCCTTTAGACGCGAGCCCGGGGCCCGTGGGTTATACCCTAAGAGCAAACCACCCTTTTTAAGGGTGGTTCTGATTAAAAGAAGTGAAAAGCAGAATAGGTAGTCATTGGACGTTCTTAAACGACTGGTCGCCGGGGGCATTCTTTACACGCCTCACCGTCTGCGAATTTTGGGACATGTGGCCCGATTTTTGGGCCTATCTGTCGGTACACTAAAAGCACTATGGGTACCCGCGAGCGACATATCGGCCATGCGGCCGCCCGATCCGCACCCGTGGCGGATCCCAGGGGCGGCAGGCTCTTCGCCATGCCGCGATTCCTTGTGGGCATATCGCATCGTGTATACCGCCACCGCGTCTTTGTTATCGCCGGCGCCATTACCGCGCTGTTCCTTATGCTTTTGGCAGTCTTGCCGGCACTGTTTGCCTCCGACCCCAAGCTTTCCAACACCGTGCCCGCCTATAGCGAGGTGTCCGAAGAGGTCGTGGATGCGCTCGTCCACTCGAGCTCTCTCCCGCTGCTTGTCGCCGCAATTGCATTTTCAATCTGGGGTGTGTTGGCGTACCTACGCTGTTTGGACTATGTGTTGCGCCGCCGCCTTGTTGCCGTCGCCACCATCTGCGCCCTCTGGATGATTG
Source organism: uncultured Collinsella sp. (assembly GCA_900553415.1). GTDB lineage: Bacteria > Actinomycetota > Coriobacteriia > Coriobacteriales > Coriobacteriaceae > Collinsella. The sequence goes on from USDH01000001.1 coordinate 2,633, forward strand.
AGGTCATCCTCAAATACAAGTCGTTCACACCGGTTTACGCCACGATCCTGTGGTACCTGTACTACGTGCCCATGACGCTCATTCCGCTGCTCTACCAGCTGTGCGGCCTGCGCCTCGCGGGCGTGGAACAGCACCGTATGGGGCGTCGCTATCGCAGCATCCTGTGGGTCGTGGCCATCCTACTTATCGGTTTTGTGCTCACCAACGATTTCCACCGGCAGGTATTCCACTTTGACCGTGCAAGCGACACCTGGAGCAACGATTACACATATGGCTGGGGCTATTTCGCTGTCTTGGTGTGGACGGCCTTTAACTTCGCGGCCTTTTTTATCCTGGTGGGTCGGTCCTCGTCCTTTCGCATTCAGCGCTTTTCGGGCACGGCGGCGCTTGTTTTGTTGGGTGCTGCGTTCTTTGCCATCTCGTATGCTCTGCGTGTGCCCTGGGCATGGAGGCTCAACTTCTCGCTCGTCTATTGCGTCTTGTGCGTGGTGGCGATGGAAATCTGTCTCGATTGCGGTGTCATTCCGTCATATCACGACATCGCCGGCATCTTCGACACCTTGCCGCTCGACCTCAAAGTTCTAACGCGCGACCTGCAGGAAGTCTATGCCACACCGGTGTCGAAGCCAATGCCGGCGGGCGTGTGCGAAGAGCTTCGGGCCCAGGAACACGGGCATGCCCATGCCTTTGCCGTGGTGTCCGATCCCGATGTGATGTACCGTGCCTTTCCGCTGCTGGGCGGATCGGCCCTGCTTGCCCAAGACGTGTCGGAACTTAACGAGCTTAACCGTGAACTGGCACATCGTCGTATGGAGCTGCAGCGCCAAAATGAGCTGCTCACGGCCGATTACGATCTTAAGACGCATCTGGCAGATCAAGAGGCCGAGACCTTACTGGTCCAAGACGTGGACCAGGCGCTTGCCCGTGCGTTCGATGAGATGTACGACCTGCTGAGCTCGCTGCCACCGTTGACCGACGAGGCGTCTTCGCGCGAGCGTTACCGCATGCTGCAGCGCGCCAAGATGCTCGTTGCCTATTGCAAGCGCAAAGGGTCGCTCACGTTGGCACAACACGGGAAGAGCGGTTTTGATCGCGACCGCATTCAGCTCATTGCCAATGAGCTCGCAAGCGACCTGCGCACCATCGATGTCGATTGCGCTTCGATTATCGCCATACGGCGCCCGATGCACGCCGGTACGGTAAGTGCCCTGTACGACTGCGTGTATGACTTTGCGTTTTTTGCCTACACCACCGACCATCCAGCGCTTATGTATCACTTGGGCGACCATGACCGGTGCAGTGTCGAGCTGCGCGCCACGCTTTTTTCCAACGATGATGAAGATCTTTCGCAGACGCCCGCTGCGCAAGAGCTCGAAAGCGCTCTGCAAGGGCGCAACGTGGCATACCGCCTTGAGGGCGAGTCCGGCCAGCTGCGCATGATCGTCTTGATGCCGAGGGCGGGTGAGTGACGATGCAGATTTCGTTCATCCTTCCCCAAATCGTTGCGCTCGATGTTGTCTTTGCCCTGGCTGCGTGTCTGCAGACGATCCACGTCCCGCTCATCGCATCGCGCCGCTCGTCCTATAACCGTAAGGTGATTTGCGCCTACGAGGCGAGCCTTGTGCTTCACCTGATGATTTCGGCGCTCATCTTATTCGCGTCGTCTGGCTCGTATCTGGTGGCGCCGCTCAATGTTTGCGCCAGGGCAATGGGCGGGGTGCTGTGGCTCGATGCCGCGATCTTTGCCTACGGCGTGGTGCTTATGGTGCACTATCGTCGCCCCGTCATGCTGGCCGAGCTGCTACTCATTGCCGCCGTGACACCGCCGGTGGTTTTTGCCATGGGCTCGGCGTGGGCCGTTGTCCTTATCGCAGAGGGAGCGTTCTTCCTGTTCCGCTCCATCGCGGCGCTCTTGATGGACGTCCGTAACCGCCAGGAAGATATCACTGCGTTCTCGACGATTGAAACCATCAACGTGATTCCCGTGGGCATCCTGTATCTGGACCCGAGGGGCCGTCCGCTGCTCATGAACCGCTGCATGCGAAAAAACCTGGTGGAGCTTCACATGCCCACCGACTTGCACGATATGAGCGGCACATGGAACGGCCTTCGAAAGCTCAGCGCCCAGATGCCCGAGAGCAGCAAAGACCGCGTTCGAATTGACCTGGATCGCTTTGGTGAGACACGCGCGGTGGTCGAGGTTTCTCCCTCCGAGATTCGCCTGTTTGTGTGCGACGACGTTATGGTTTCGGGTCGCCCCTTGGAGCGCATCATCGGCTTGGACGTGACGGAGTACGCACATGCCCATGACCGCCTGGCGCACGCCAACCGACTGCTCGAGCTTGCGGGCCAAGAACTTCAATCGCAGATCGAAGAGGTCAAAAAAGTTGCTGACAATGCGGCCTATCTGCGCATGCGCGCCCGCGTGCACGACGTGATCGGGCAGCGCCTGTCCATCCTCCATCGTTATCTGGAGGAGGGACGCCTGGATGACGAGTCACTCGAGCAGATCGACCCGCTGCTGCGCTCAATCGCTGCCGATCTGCGCAGCGGGGGCGACGCCGAACCGGCAGAGCAACTGGGCGATATCGTCCATGCCTTTGGTCTGGTGAGCGTGCAGATCGATGTGGAGGGCGAGCTGCCAAGCGACGCGCGTGTCGCGGCAGCCTTTTTGCAGATTATCCGCGAAGCCTCGACCAATGCCACCAAGCATGCACAGGCCCATCAGGTCCATGTGTGCCTGTGGCAGGAGACGTCGGAAGACGGCGCTGTTGCGCGGATGACCGTTTCTAACGATGGCGCGCCTGCACCCGTATCGTATCGCGAGGGAACGGGTATCCCTGGTATGAGGCATGTCGCACAGAATCTGGGCGGCAGCCTAGAAGTCCACGCCGCCCCGCCCTTTACGCTTGCGGTGTCCATCCCGCTCGCCTCCAACGCCACGGTCCAAAGGAGAAGCTCATGATCCGCGTGTTAATCGTCGAAGACCAGGCTATCTTGCGCGAGAGCCTCGCGCGTTCCGTGGGCGACCAGCCCGACATGACCGTTGTCGCCGCGATCGCCGACGCCTCGGATGCCTTGGACGTTGTGCTTAAGGAGCGTCCGGACATGATACTGATGGATGTATGCACCGAGCACGATTCCAACGGCATCGTGGCGGCGGCGCGCATCAAAGAGCGGCTGCCCGAGTGCCGCGTCATCATCATGACGGGTATGCCCGAGATCACCTTTGTGGACCAGGCGCGCGAGGCGGGCGTCGATAGCTTTGAACGTCGGTATCGACGAGCTATTCGCCGTGATGCGCTCCTCGCTGGCGGGCTACTGCACGTTTCCCAAGCCGCCCGAGAGCATCTTCTCCGGCACGGCGGCCCTCGACGATGTCGAGCTGTCGATTTTGCGCCTTGCCTGCGAGGGTAAAAGCCGCCGCGAGATTGCGGCCGAGCTGTTTATGAGCGAGGGCACCATCAAACGCCGCATCTCGGAGATCCTCAACAAGACCGGCTACGACAACATCATGCGCCTGGCCGTGCGCGCGGTGACCGAGGGCAGCATCGTTCCCAACATGGAGCGCTAACGCTCGTTACGCATCGGCATAAAAGCGACGGGGCCGCAGGATCAACTCCTGCGGCCCCGTCTGGTGTGCGCGGATGTGTCCGCCAATCCGCGGCTGTCGTGGTCTACCGCTACGCGATGGTTGCGCTGTAGGAGGCGACGTCCTCGTAGGAATCGGTCAGGTAGGCGTCGATACCGATGGTCGTGTTGACCAGGCTGTCGAAGCTGTCAAGCGTGCCCTTCGAGAAGGTGAACTCTTCGGTGGCGTTGGTGCCGGGCATCAGGTGGGCCGAGAACCAGGCTTCCTTCATGGTGCCGTTGACGTTTGTCTTGCCGGTGGGAGCGTAGAAGGTCAGGTCCTTGTCGCTCTTGTTGGTGATGTTGACGACAAAGCCGATGTCGCCCCAGTCGTCCTGGAACTTCTCGGTGATGGTGATGGTGCACAGATCGTCATCGGCGACGGTGACGGCGGGGGATATTTCGACGCTCTGGACATCGCCGTCTTCGACGGCCTCCTCGACTTCCTCTTCCTTCTCGGCGGCCTCGCGATCCTTCTTCACGGTACCGGATAGGTCCTTATCGGACTTGCTAAAGATGAGCTTGTCCTCGCCGTCCTCAAGGACAAGCTTGCCGTCCTCGAGCTTCACGTCGGTCGTCTCCTTGTCGACGGTGATACTCGCGGTGGTAGCGTCCTTGGCCTCCCACTTTAGGTCGGAAACTTCGGAGAACAAATCGAGGCTGCCCGTGCCGTCTTCGTCCAGGACCAAGATGCAGCTGATGCCCCATTCCCCGAACATATCCATATACTCATCGGTCAGCTCTTCGCCCTCCGTGGTTCCACCCGAGAGCTTCCAGCTGCCGACAAAGTTTGCCTTGGGGTCTTTGCCGCCGCTGCAGCCCGTGAGGGCAAAGGCGAGCGCCAAGACGCATGTCAGAAATGCGAGCGCGGACTTTTTGAACGTTGTCTTCATGGTGTCCTCCTTCTTGTGTGAAAACCCATAGAAGCAAATGCGGGGGCGGCGGAACCCCCGCCAATTACCAGATAAAGGGGTTAGGGCCTAGGCGTTCCGCAGTTGCTGCAGAACTTGCCGCCGTTTTCGCTACCGCAGTTGGGGCAGAACCACTTGGCCGGTGCCGGGGCGGGTGCGGGACTACCGCACTCGGAGCAGAACTTGCCGGTGTTGGTGGCGCCGCAGCTGCAGGTCCATGCGCCGGCCGCAGGCGCGGCGGCAGGAGCCGGGGCGGGTGCCGGAGCCGGTTGCGGGGCGGCCTGCTGCTGTGCCTGGCCGGCGGCGAACAGCTGGCTGGCGTTCATGCCGCCCATGCCACCTGCCATGCCCATGCCCATAAAGCCTGCCATCGCGCCGTTGGGGTTGGCGGCTGCCGCGCGCATCGCGTCGCTCTGGGCACTGGCGATGTTGGCGGCCGCCATGGTGGGATCGCGCATGACCGCGGCCTTCTGCAGGTCCTTGATCATCTGCTCGTCCTCTTGCGAGGCGGCGATGGAGTTGACGCCAAAGCTCACGATCTCGACGCCGCGCAGGTCACGCCAGTCGGCAGAGAGGACCTCGTTGAGCGCGCGGGCGAGCTCGGTGGTGTGGCCGGGGATGGCGCTGTAGCGGATGCCCATCTCCGAGATCTTGGCAAAGGCGGGCTGCAGGGCGGTGAGCAGCTCGGATTTGAGCTGGCTGTCGATCTGGTCGCGCGTGTAGCTGTCGGTCACGTTGCCGCATACGTTGGTGTAGAACAGCAGCGGGTTGGTGATGCGGTACGAATACTCGCCGTTGCAGCGCACGGAGATGTCGACGTCCAGGCCAATGTTCTTGTCGACCACGCGGAAGGGCACGGGAGAGGCGGTGCCGTACTTGTTGCCGATGATCTCCTTGGTGTTGATGAAGTAGACGCGCTGGTCCTTGCCCGCGTCGCCGCCAAAGGTAAAGCGGCTGCCGATGTTGGCGAAGGTTTCCTTGATGGAATCGCCCAGGTTGCCGCTAAAGACGCTCGGCTCGCTGCCGGTGTCAAAGACAAACTCGCCGGGTTCCAGCGCGACCTCGATGATCTTGCCGTTTTGCACCACGAGCATACCCTGGCCGTCGTTGACGGCGATGACGGAGCCGTTGGAGATGACGTTGTCCTCGCCGCGCGTGTTGGAGCTGCGGCCGCCGGTGCGCTTGCTGCCCTTGCAGGCCAAGACGTCAGCGGGCATCGATTCGCAATAGATAAATTCCTTCCACTGGTCGGCCATGACGCCGCCGGCAGCTCCCAATCCAGCTTTCAAGAGTCCCATGGTGATCTTCCTTTCTTGTCAAAGGCCGGGCGGTGTTGGTCGGGATGATTAATCGTCCTTGCTGTCCTTCATGACAACGGTGGTCTCGGTGTGGCTGAAGGTGTCGTGTTTCTCGGTCAGGTCGAGCTCGCCGCAGTACTCGTCGGCGTGGGTGGCCTCGTTGGCCGTCTTGAGCTGGCCTACCAGTAGCACGTCTCCGATAATCACGATGATCAGCGGCGCGATGATGTTGATGAGGATGCCCTCGATATCAAGGGTGAGGTAATCCGGATCGAAGGCGTTCTCATCCATGAAGAGGATTTGGGAGAGGATAAATCCGATCACAAAGAACAGCACCGAGGCGATGGCGAGCTTAGGCTTGGAGCAGGGGAGCTCGCCGACCAAGCGGCCGGTCTGGCCGTTCATGGCAAACAGGTAGCTCTTGCCGTTCCACGAGGTGGAAAGCATCCAGACGGGGAACAAGGCGTAGTCGCTGTCTTCCCAGGTGTAGTCGAGCTGCTTGCTTTCGACCGTGGCATCGTCATATTCGTCGACGACGGTCTCGCGCAGGGCCGAGATCGTGCTTTCTTCCATACGGCGCTCGGCGCGCGCCTTGCAGGTTTCGCAATCCTCGTCATAGCGGTTGGCGATATAACCGGGCATATAGGCGACCGAGAACGGGCGCAGCGCCTCGTAGTCAAACGGCTCGATGGCATCCATGTGGCCGTCGGGCATCTTGGACGATCCGTCGACGGGCACGCGCTCAAACGAGATATTACCCTTGCGGTAGGCATCGTAGTGATCGGTGGTCGTGACGGTGCGGTCGGATTCCTCGGTTACGGTCTCGTTGGTCGCGTCGAAGTACACTTCGCCGTCCACGTGGGCGCCGTAGAGCCAAAACGGCACGTAGACACCTTGGACTTCGTCGATATGGTTGCCGGTGACAAAGCTCTTGGGCAGCAAGATCTTGCCCTTGTAGTGTTCCTTGAGCGCGGCCATGACATCGTCGCGTCCGAGCTTAAACGGGATTACCAGATCGGGTGAGAAATCTCCCGAGAGCTGGCCGGGTGCCACGGCGGAGTTGCCGCAGTACGGGCAGGTGGTAACGGCGACAGTCCCATCGGACACGAGCTCGGCGCCGCACGACGAGCAGATGTAGCCGGCGTTTTGGGCGAGCTCCTGCACCGCGTCGTCGGCGACGGGCTTGGGCGTTGCGGCTGCCGCATCGGCTTTGGCATCTGCCTTGTCCTGGCGCTCGCGATAGAGGGCCTCGACTTCTTCGACTTCAAAGCGCGAGTCACAGTAGTCGCAGACGAGCTTTTGCTCGGCACTGGCAAAATGCAGGGGACCACCGCAGGCAGGGCACTGATAGTTAACGCTCTCGAAGGCCATGATCGGTCCTTTCCGTGCCGGAGGCTATGCGCCGATGGCGCCGCCGCAGTATTCGCAGCGCCCACTGGCATCGGGAATGGTGGTGGCTCCGCAGAAGGGGCAGGTCACCGCGGTCTTGGGGGCCTTGGCGGCCACGACGCTGTCGCGCGTCTCCTGGCGCAGCTGCACCAGCGCGTCGCGGACCTCGGTTGCCTGGCGCTTGGCCTCGCGGTATTCGATGGAGCCGCGCTGATCGATGGTGGAGTCGTTTACGCGCAGGTTGATCTCGGTAAAGTACGGCGTGTTGACGTGGATGGTCAGATTAAAGTCGTAATCCAGGTCGTAGCGCGGCGGGTTGTAGCTCTCGCGCTCGCCGTCCTCGGTCTCGCGATAGATCTCGGTGCGATGCTCGTCGATATCCATATCGCAGCCGAGTACCTGCGAGAACTCGATGATGTCGGGATTGGCGTCGCGCCAGCGGCTCTGCGAGGTAATGATCAGCAGGCCCGCGTCCTCGTCGAGCATGATGTTGGTGCGCCCGGCAGAAAGCGTGCGCGTGGGGTTGAACGACGCCAGGCGCTCGGCATTGGCCTCGCGGTAGGCGAGCTGCTCGCGGATATCGTCCGCGGTGCTGGAGCGATAGCCGTGAAAGTAGGGGGAGAGCTTGCCGGCGCACTCTTTGCACAGGTAGCCTTCATTGATTTTTGTCTTACCTAGAAGTCCCAGCTCGGTACCGCAAATCGCGCACTCTTTCTTCTCGAACATCTTGTCAAAGAAGCCCATGGCTGCCTCCCATCAACTGGTAGCGTGTGTCACTTTTGATGATGGGGGAGTGCGCAGCCTTTCACGATACCCAGACGGCTCAAGGAGTCTCCACGACTGGGACACATGGCCCATTTTTCATCCGGCACATAGGGACACTCCTTGCCGCGGGTAGTCATTGGGCACTCATTGGGGACGTACTTAAATGAGTGGTGCTTAAATGAGTGGTGGAGGCCGCGGAGCCCCCGTCCGATGAACGCCTCGATGCCTTCGTCGTCACCTTTGGGCTTACAAGGCGCGAGCGCGATATTCTTGAGGTCTTGGTCGTTTCGGACCAGAGCGTCCAGGACATCGCCACAACGCTTTTCCTCTCGCGCTCCACGCTCTACCGCCACATTTCCTTGATCAACAAAAAGACCGACACCGCCTCGCGTGTGGCCCTTATCAACTTCTTCTGGTCCTGGACACCCAAGGACTAGCTAATCCCCCAATAAGTTGCGGTGGAATAGTCCCTAAATTAAAGTCATGGGGCTTTAAGCGGGGACTATTTCACCGCAACTGCTGAGGGGATAGACTGCGACAGCGGCAGAGGCAGCGGCATCGGTGGCGGCAGAGGCAGCGGCATCGGTGGCGGCAGAGGCAACGGCAACTGGCAGAGTGTTTTCCGTCTGCTTGCTACAGCAGCTCGCCGTGGCGGGCAATGTAGCGGCGCTTTGCCAGCTGGGTGAGCGCGATATAGGCGGAAACGATGCCGATGAGCAGCGCGAAGAAGCTCGGCGGCAGCGGCATGAGGTCTAGCGCATCGGCGGTGGGGCTTGCCGGCAGCCAGGTGACGAGTACCAGACCCAGCACGGTGAGGACGCACAGCGCGGGCGCGGCGTGGTCGCGCGGGCTCGGCAGGCACGGGGAGCGCAGCATATGGATCACGAGCGTCTGCGACCACATGGACTCGACAAACCAACCGCTCTGGAAGAGCGCCGTAAAGGCCGCCATGCCTGCGACGTCGCCTATAGCGGCAAGCTCTGCCCAGCTTGCGCCCACGGCGGCGGGGCACACCACAAAGAAGAGCGCGGCGAAAGTCGCGATATCAAACAGCGAGCTCACGGGGCCCAGCTCGAGCATAAAGCCCTTGATGGACGCAGCGTCCCAAGCGCGCGGGCGGGCAGTCCAGGCGTTGTCGACGGTGTCCCACGGCAGTGCGATGCACACGATCTCGTAGACCAGCGACAGCAGCACCAACTGCAGAGCGCTCATGGGCAAGAATGGCAAGAACAGGCTCGCGACGGTCACGGATAGCACGTTGCCAAAGTTGGAGCTCACCGTGGTCTTGAGGTACTTGAGCAGGTTGCCGTAGGTGCGGCGGCCTTCGATGATGCCGCGCTCGAGCACGCCCAGGTCTTTCTGGAGCAAGATGATATCGGCGGATTCCTTGGCGATATCGACGGCGGAGTCGACCGAGATGCCGCAGTCGCTCGCACGCATCGCGGCGGCGTCGTTGATGCCGTCGCCCATAAAGCCCACGGTGTGGTCGAGCGGCTCACGCATGACGCGCACCAGACGCGCCTTCTGCAGCGGCGAGAGCTTGGCGAAGAGGTGGGTGTTCTCGGCGCGCTCGGCAAGCTCGGCGTCGTCGAGCGCATCGATCTCGGAGCCGAGCAAGACGTTGCTCGCGTCGATGCCGATCTGCTCGCAAACGGTGGCGGCGACACGGTCGTTGTCGCCGGTCAGAACCTTGACCGCCACGCCCTTGGCTTCGAGGGTAGCGACGGCGCCCGCGGCACTTGCTTTGGGCGGATCGAGGAAGGCCAAAAAGCCCATCAGCACCATGTCGCACTCGTCGGCGATGCCAAACTCGCCCACGCAGCGCGGATTGGTCTTCTGCGCCACGGCAATCACGCGCAGGCCCTCGGCGTTGAGCCCGGCGACCTGCTTGCGAATCTGGGCGAGCTTGTCTTCGGTGAGCGGCTGGGCGGCGCCATCGACCTCGATAAAGGAGCAGATCTCGAGCATTTCCTCGGCAGCTCCCTTGGTGACCATCTGGGTTTTGCCTTGGGCGTCGGCGACAACTACGCTCAGGCGACGGCGCGAGAAATCGAAGGGCACCTCGTCGATCTTGGTATAGCGGTCGCGCAGGCTCTGGCCCAGCATGGAGCCGGGTGCTGTGGCCGAGGGCGTCACGTCGGCGCGGTCGATGACGGCCAGGTCGATAAGGTTCTTGAGGCCGGTCTGGAAGAAGCTGTTCAAAAACGCATGGCGCAGCACGCGTGCGTCTTCGTTGCCGTCGGTGTTGAGGTAGCGCTCGAGCACGATACGGTCTTCGGTGAGGGTGCCGGTCTTGTCGCAGCACAGGACGTCCATCGCGCCGAGGTTTTGGATCGCCGGCAGCTCCTTGACGATAACCTGGCGACGGGCGAGGTCCTTGGCGCCCTGCGACAGGCTCGAGGTCACGATGACGGGGAGCATCTGCGGCGTGATGCCCACGGCCACGCTCGTGGCGAACAGCAGCGCGTCGATGACGTTGCCCTTGGTGGCGGCGTTGATGGCAAAGACCGCCGGCGCCATAACGAGCATCAGGCGCACGAGCAACATGGAGACGCTCGAGACACCGCGGTCAAACGCGCTCTTCTCGCCGCGTCCGTTGAGCATCTTGGCGATGCCGCCCAGGTAAGTGTCCGAGCCGGTGGCTACGACAAGTGCCATAGCGGTGCCGTTTTGCACGGAGGTGCCGGTAAAGACGATGTTCTTGCAGGCAGAGAGCGGCAGCGCGGAGCTGTCGGCACCCTCGGCGACGGTGATGGCAGCGGTCTTTTCGACGGCCTCGCTCTCGCCGGTGAGTGCGGACTCGATCACAAACAGGTCGCGCGCGGTGATGATGCGGGCATCGGCCGGCACCATGTCGCCGGCAGAGAGGCGGATCACATCACCGGGGACGAGCTCGTCGAAGGGGATCTCGACGCGCTCACCGTCGCGCAGAGCGGTGCAAGTGTTGGAGACCAGGTCCTTGAGGGCCTCGGTCGCATTGCCGCTGCGGGCTTCTTGGATAAACTTCATACCGCCCGATACCAGCAACATGATGCCGATGACGATGACCGTGGAGGGGTCGCGCTGCGGTTCGGGCACGGCGAGCACGTCGATGTAGAGCGAGACCAGCGCGAGAGCGGCGAGGATGCCGGCGAAGGGGTCGACAAAGGCGTCGGCGATACGGCGGGCGAGTGTCTTGGTCGGCGCCTCGATGGTGTTGGGGCCGGAGGCGTCCAGGCGCTCGGCGGCGTGCTCGGCGGTGAGGCCGTCGGCTATGGCGTCGAGCAGCACGAGGGCATCCTCGGCGCTATGGGTGGCGGCGAATATGGTGTTCTTGGACATGCCGGTATGAGCGGCGGGGCGCGCCGTGTGGCGGCGCTTGGAGATGGCTTCGAGTACCGTGGCGGTTTTGAGCATCAGCATAGGGTCCTCCTTGTTGAAGGGAGTTAGCGTACGTGTCGTATGTGCTTCAAAAAACCTAGATGTCGCTCACGTCATGCTTTCGAACCGCCACAAAGGGACAGGCACCTTTGTGGCGGTTTTGACGATCGGCTGTTGGCGCTTATGCGTGCGCGGAATCCTCGCGGCGTGCCGAGGGCGACATGCAGGTTTTTCGACTATGACTGCCTTCCATGGCACACCTCCTTAAGGCCGGGCGCGGCGCGCTTTGGGTATCTCGTACCCGTTACAATCCGCCCGTATTCTTGATGAGGGGGTTTGCCGTGTCAACCCCAATGTTTGGAAAACCATTGCCCCTGACAAAGCCTTTACAGAATGCCGAGGCCCCAAAGCGCGCCCGCAACGCGCCCTGCCTGCGCTAAACTGGAAGGCACGTACGCGATTACGAGAGGAGCCCGCATGGAGGCTTACAAGCAAGAGTTCATCAAGTTCATGGTTGAGTCCGACGTTCTTAAATTCGGCAGCTTTACGCTCAAGAGCGGCCGTCAGTCCCCGTTCTTTATGAACGCCGGCGCCTATGTGACGGGCTATCAGCTCAAAAAGCTGGGCGAGTATTACGCCCAGGCCATCCACGATAACTTTGGCGACGACTTTGACGTGCTGTTTGGACCGGCCTACAAGGGTATTCCGCTGGCCGTCGTGACCGCAATTGCCTACCACGAGCTGTACGGCAAGGAGGTCAAGTACTGCTGCGATCGCAAGGAGGCCAAGGACCACGGCGCCGACAAGGGCAACCTGCTGGGCTACGAGCCCCAGGACGGCGACCGCGTGGTCATGGTCGAGGACGTCACCACCAGCGGTAAGTCCATCGACGAGACTTATCCCAAGGTCAAGGCTGCTGCCGATGTCGAGATCAAGGGCCTCATCGTGTCCCTCAACCGCATGGAGGTCGGCAAGGGTGGCGTGACCACCGCGCAGAAGGAGATCGAGGCCAAGTACGGTTTCCCCGTCGCGAGCATCGTCTCCATGGCCGAGGTCGTCGAGACCCTCTACAACCACGAGATCGACGGCAAGGTCGTCATCGATGACGAGCTCAAGGCCGCTATCGACGCCTACTACGAGCAGTACGGAGCTCGTTAGTTACGGCGTTTTACCAAACGCCGTAACGGCTCGACGCTGCGCGGGCCGCATTTGGACAATCTGACGTTCAACTTCAAGGGCGCGACCAGAAGGTCAGCGCCCTTTCGTTTCACGTCACCTTGTCTCAAATGCGACCCGCTCGCTGTCGTTGCCAAGACATCGGCACTCCCGTTGCTGGCAAGGGGCGGCACTTGGGGACGTTCCTTTTCTGCCGGCAGTTTGGGACACTCCTTGTTGGGGTGGTCATTGGGGACGTTCTTAAATGACTGCTCGAGATGAGCGTCCAAAAATCCGCGCTCGTTCGATTGGCGCATGTCTACGCAGCGTAGGTTGTCGAGCCTGGCCTTCAAATGGATACTGACTGTCGAACCGGTTCACTCCATTTCTTCAATTTGATTGGACAGCCCATGAACCAGACACGGCAAACCAATGCCTCCCATACTTTTTTGGCAGCGCATGCCATCAAGCAGCTGCGCGAAGAGCGCGGCCTCACCCAGCGCGCCCTGGCGGAAAGCCTTGGCGTGACCGATAAAGCCGTCAGCAAGTGGGAATCCGGCCGCGGCCTTCCCGACATTTCCCTCGTTGAGCCTTTGGCCCAGAGACTCGGCATAAGCGTGGCCGAGCTTTTGGCTGGTGACATTCGGGCCAACGCCAACCGTGCAGGCAATATGCTCAAAGGCGTCTTTTACGTTTGCCCTATCTGCGGAAACGTTGTGCACGCGCTCGGAGAAGGCAGCTTTAGCTGCTGTGGCTCCACGATGTTTCCCCAGGAGGCCGAAGAGCCGGACGCGGACCACGCCTTTTCCATCGAGCGCATCGAGGACGATTGGTACGTCACGCTCGATCATCCCATGACCAAGGATCACTACATTAGCTTTGTGGCATATGCGACTATGGACGGTATCTGCTTTAAGAAGCTCTATCCAGAGCAATCGGTGCAGCCGCGCTTCCATATTACCGGGCGCGGCAGGATATATCTTTACTGCAACCAACACGGACTCTTTACGTCGCTGACGCCTCGCAAATAACGGCTGTCTATCCGCCCTCCTCATGCGTTCCCAAGGGACCCAAAATGAGCGTGGATAATCTCCCGGGTTTGGCCTGTGTGCGGGCTCAAAGTGGGAGATTATCCACGCTCGTTATCTGAGTGTCCAAAAATCCACGCTCGTCGCTACTTGAGTCCGGGCAGGCGGGTGTAGGGGAACGAGCGCTCTAAGAACTCGGAGCAGCGGGCGTAATCTTTGGCAAAGTAGCTGCTATAGAGCGAATCGAGTACGTATTGCACGGCGATATGGCTGGCGAACTGCGTGATGCGGTGCGTCATGCTCTCGTGGTCGCTTACCGTGAGATAGGCGGCAAAGCCGGGGTGAATGCGGGCACAGTACGGCGTGCCGATGACGATGACCGGGACATGTCGACTGCTAAGGATCGGCAAGATCTCCTTGAGGTTGGGGGCAAGGCCGCTGTAGGAGATGATGATTGCCACATGGTCGGGACCCGAGGCGAGCGCCGTGCGCACCTGCGCCTCGACGCTGTCGTGGCACGTCGCGCTTTTGCCGGCGGAAAGCAGGCGATCGCGGAACATTCCCGCTGGATACAGGTTATGCGAGCCCGTGTAGATGTCCACGGTGCCGGCGCGCATGATGAGCTTGGCGGCGTGGTCGAGCTGTGCAGGGTCGAGCAGCTCCTGCGTTTCGGCCAAGGTGGTCTGGTAGAGCCCCTCCATGCGCTCCATCACCTGCGCAGGGGTGGAGGTGGCATCGAAGGGAAAGTTGATGTCCACGTCGCGCCGGTTGCCCGCCTCGGTCGCCTGGCGGATGAGCTCGACCTTGAGGTCTTTGAATCCCTCGAGGCCGAGCTTTTTGCAAAAGCGGTGCACGCTCGCGACCGAAACGTTGGCGCACGCGGCAAATTCCTTAATGGAAAGCCCGCGCACATCCTCGCCCATGGCGAGGGCCGTTCGCCCAAGTTGTTGCTCGGTGGGGGTGAGGCTTTTGCCCTGCGTGATCTTCCGCCTGATATCCATATGGCTCCTATGCGTTTGCGTCGCGATAAACCAATCATAGCGATAAATAAAACGTTCGGCTTGGCTGGGAGTTTTGGTCCGCCGGTCTATGAACGACGGACCGCTCGACGCTGCGCGGGCCCTTGGCACGGCACCTTGGGCTTCAATCGTCGGGCGCGTGCGGAAGCACACATCCCTCCTCTTTCGGCCCAATTTGCCGCACCAGGGGCCCGCTCGCTGTTGTGGGCTCAACATAGGGCGCTGTCCTTGTTGGGCCGTTTGCGCCCGGGGCGTTACCCGAGCACGCGTACGGGCCCCAAGAGACCGCTGGGCTCGGAGGGCTCGGTCATGCCGAACACGTCGGGGACGGCATGGTCGAGGGTGTTGATGATATCGATCGCAAGCGCGTGCTCGCCGGCCAAAAGCGCGCCGGCCTCAAAGCAGTAAGGCGGACAGATGCGCGTGCCGAGGGATTTGCCGTCGAGGGTGACGGTTGCGGTCTCAAAGACCTCGCCAAGGTCGATGACGGTGCGGGTGGCCGCTTCGCCCAGGACAAAGGAGGCCCGGTAGCGGAATGTGCCGGCCTTGCCGGGGAACTCGGCCGAGGAAAGGTCGTGCAGGTCTGCAAGCTCAACAGACTCGCCAAAGGCATCGGTGCCAGGGGCAGAGAAGGCAACCGCCCAGGGCCCGTCGACGCATGTGGCTTCGTCTTCGGCGGTTGCCACAGCAACGGAACCTGTAGCCCCAAGGACCACGATGCAGCTCTCGTAGGGAGCCAGCTCGAGCGTGCCGTCAAAGGCGGCGGGCTCGGTGCCGTTGAGCAGGTCGAGGCGCGCGCCTGCAACGGGTGTGCCGTCGGCAAGCGCAATCTGAGTGGAGATACCCTGCTTGGGATGCTCGTTGACGAGCATCAGATAGCTCTCGCCCGCCCGCTCGTAGCGCAGTGCGCGCAGCCAGGGCTGGGGCTCGGCGCAAACCACGGTCTGCATGCCGGTATTGGCAAGTGTGTCTGCGAGCTCGGTGGTCGCCAGGAGCTTGATGTCGGCGACCGCGGCTGCATCCAGGGAGGCAAAGCCCTCGCGGCCTGCAGTGTCACCGTCGTAGCGCTTGTTCGGCAACTCATCCAGCGCGTACACGGCAACACCTGCGGCTGCGGCACGCGCGGCAAAGTCGAGCACGGCTCCGCCGACAAACTCGGCTCCGGGCATCACCAGGCAGCGGTATGCCTGGCCGTTCACGCTAAAGCCGCTACCGTCTGCGGCAATTTCAACGGCATAGCGCCCTGCGTCCTCAAATGCCTCTGCCGGCACGATGTCAAAGTCGACCTGCGCGCGCAAAAGCTCGGAGGCGGCATGCTGCATAAAGTTCGCCTTGCCTGCCCACTCGGCGTCCGCATGGTAGAGAAGCGCCACCGGGGTCGTTGCGCGCCCGCCGCTCAGCAGGCTCGCCGTACGGTTCATGTAGCTCATGAGCTGCCCAAAGTGTGCAAACTGGGGGTTTTGGCCATGCGCATAGAAATGCGGCGGGCAGTCCCAGTCGGGGAAGGCGGCCATGCTAAAGGCATGCGGCACAAACCAATTGACGCCGCGCACCAAAAAATGATCGGCGATCCACTTCATCTCGCGTAGGCCTTCGTGCCATCCAAATGCGCCAAAGACCTCGGCCATGCAGCGCCCCTGCTTTTTGGGATCGAGGTGTGCTGCCGAGGAGCCCAGCTTGGGCAGCACGTAGTTATAGAACTCGAGGTCCCACACGCCGCGTCCGTAGCTGTGAAGGCCGCGGTCCATGCCGGGTACCAGCTGGTTGATCACGATGTCGACGCCCGCCATGTCCTGACCGCCCACGGCGCGGAAGTAGTGCCCGGCGCCCACGCCCAGGCGCGCGTGGCAGTCCTTGTCCTCGATAACGTGGCCGATGTACTGCACGCCGCGCGCGCGGCACCAGTCTCCGAGCTGGTCGCAGAAGCACTCCTTATAGAGGGTGCTCGCGATGTCCATATAGACGTGGCGTACGTGCGCGCCGGCCGGCTCGCGGTCCCACAGGTGCGGGAGCTCGGCCAGGTAGCGCTCGCCCAGTGCCGCGCGTAGGCGACGCTCAAGCTCGGCCGACCAGGGTAGGGGCGCGGTGGCCTTGCCGATGAGCGTGTCCGAGATGCCATCGGGGCCCGTGGTGCCCTTCTCGTTGGCAAATCCGGGCTCATCGGAGAAAAAGCCCAGGATCGTCTTGCCAAACTCATCGCCCAGATGCTCAAAATGCGGCTCGTAGACAGCATCGATGAGCTGCGCCACCGAGGCGCGGTCGACCATATTGATGTAGTCCTCGTTGTAGGAGGTCTTGCCGCTCGTGAACATCACGCATGCCTGCGTGAGGCCCGCAGGTGCATCGAAGACCAGGCGGCTGGGGTTGCCGTCTGCATCGTCGATTACTCGGTAAGCGACGTCGACGGGGCTGCCGTCCTGCATAAATGTCACGCCGTGGAAGCGCTCCGTTTTGTCGAGCATGTTGGCGAGCGCGATGCTCGCGGCGGACGTGGAGCCCACGATGTCGAACGTGCGGTGCGTGAGCACGATCTTGCGGAGCTCGGGCACGGCCTCCTTGACGGCGCCGTTGGCAAAGCCCGTGGGGAAGTGCGCGTCGTCCAAGATCCAGAGCTTAAGGCCCAGCTGCTTGCACTCGTCAATGACAAAGCGCAAGTCGCGCCACCAGCCCTCGCCGCAAAAATCGGGGTGTGGGCGGCTTTCGAGACAGACCTCGTGGATGTCGGCGCCGGCGATCTTTTCCAGATACTCGGCAATGGTCTTATGGCTCTCGCCCTTCATCCACAAAAACGGAAGCACGTGGTTGTCGTATGTGCCCTCGAGCACCTGCTGATAGTACGCGGTCATGGATTCTCCTTGGCTCGATCGATCTGCTGCATAGCACAGATTATGGACGCGTCGGCGCGTTCTGCTAATATCTGAATCACGACGAACTATGACCAAATCAACGATTGGCAAGCCATGGAGATCGACGAGCTCGAGCGTAGGCTCAGCGAACTGAGCACCAGTGAGATCGCTTATAAAGACGGCATGGCATTTGATTGGTCGATTATGACCGAGCATGTCGAAATCGACGGATGCCCAGTGCGCAAGATTGGGCAGCCAGGGTTTGCCTATGCCCAGCCCGGCATGCCGCGTGGCCTGACGATAAGGAAAAACTCGCGCTTTAATGCAGTTCCCGAGCACGTGCATGATTACGTGGAGCTGAGCTATGTGTATCGCGGACGCTGCCCGCAGACGGTGGCGGGGGAGAGGCTCGAGCTGGGCCGCAACGAGGTGCTTTTGCTCGACGCCCTCTGCCCGCATGCCGTGGCGGCGCTTGGTGAGGACGACATCATGCTAAGCATGACCGTTTCACGCTCTTTTTTGCGCCGGAGTCTCGAGTCGAGCCTCTCGCGCGAGAGCGCGGTCTCGCGGTTTTTGTTCAACGCGCTCAACAGCGAGACGGACCATCGGGGCCATGTCCGTTTTCATTGCGGCGAGAGCCGTCGGATTCGGCGCTACATGCAGGAGATGCTCTGCGAGCTGTACGACCCGAGCCCCAACGGTCCCGAGATCGTCTTGCGTCTGTTTCAGCTGTTTTTGGCCGAGCTCATGGATTGCTACGAGCGCGAGCTGGTGCGCGGCGCGGCGGACGGCGCGGCGGGGCCCACTGCCCTGGTGACGGGAATGCTCGGCTATATCGATCGCGAATTCGCCGCGTGCTCCCTCGAGGGGATGGCGGCGGAGTTTGGCTTGAGCCCTAATTATGCGACGGCGCTCCTCAAGCGGCATGTGGGCAAGACCTTTAGGCAGCTTGTGCAGGAGCGACGCCTGGTACGTGCGGCCGAGCTTCTGTGCGGCGGCGCCACGGCCGGGGCGGCTGCGCATGCGGTGGGCTATGAAAACATGAGCTTCTTCTACCGTAAGTTTCACGACAAGTATGGCTGCACCCCCGCGGCATACCGCCGGTAAGCGCGGAGCGGATCGTCTTCGCTCCTTCGGTGTCAAAAAGTTTCAGCTGCAGCGCTGTTGCAGCGCGCGTCTGCGAAAAGAAGTGTCGGGTTTGGCACCCCTGCCCCTGTCTGTCGCGTGCGTGGGCGATACTCGGCCTATCGACCCGCAATGCAAAGGAGATGCTCATGGCAAACATCAAGTTCCCCGAGGGTTTCTATTGGGGTGGCGCCACGGCCGCCAATCAGTTTGAGGGCGCTTGGAACGTGGACGGCCGCGGTCCTTCGGTCGACGACCATTTCTTGGGCGGCAGCTACAAGGAGCCGCGTCAGATCACGATCGACATCGACCCCGACCGCTTCTACCCCAATCATGACGGCATCGATTTCTACCACCACTACGAGGAGGACATCGCGCTGTTCGCCGAGATGGGCTTCAACATGTTCCGCATGTCCATCTCTTGGAGCCGCATCTTCCCCAACGGCGACGACGCCGAGCCCAACGAGGCCGGCCTCGCCTTTTACGACCGCGTCTTCGACTGCCTGCGCGCTCACAATATCGAGCCGCTCGTGACCCTGTCGCACTACGAGATGCCCTATCACCTGGTCGAGAAATACAACGGCTGGGCGAGCCGCGAGCTCATCGGCTTCTTTGAGAAGTACTGCCAGACCGTCTTCGACCGCTATCAGGACAAGGTCAAGTTCTGGCTCACCTTCAACGAGATCAACTGCGGCACCCAGGACATGGGCAACCTCTTTGGGACCAGCATGATCCAGGGCTTTGAGGGCCCGGCTTCGGCGGTCCACACCACGCCGCAGGCCCGTATGCAGGCCCTGCATCACCAGTTTGTCGCCAGCGGCCGCGTCGTGCGCTATGCCCACGAGCACTATCCGCAGTTTAAGATGGGCAACATGGACTGCTTCATCCTCTCCTATGCCGCCACGTGCGATCCGGCCGACGTGTTCGCCACGCAGCAGGAGATGAATACCATGAACTGGTACTGCTCCGACGTGCAGGTGCGCGGCAAGTATCCGTTCTATGCCAAGCGCTTCTGGGCCGAGAACGATGTCGAGCTTGTGATGGAGGACGGTGACCTGCAGGATATCGCCGACGGCAAGGTCGATTTCTACACCTTTAGCTACTACATGTCCGGCACCGTGGGCACCCACAGGGATCACGAGATGACCGAGGGCAACATGACCTTTGGCGGCAAGAACCCCTATCTGGAGTCCACCGATTGGGGCTGGCAGATCGATCCGCTGGGCCTGCGCATCGCCCTCAACGAGATTTACGCCCGCTACGAGATTCCGCTGATGGCGGTCGAGAACGGCATGGGCGCCTACGATGAGGTCGAGGAGGACGGTTCCATCCACGATCCGTACCGCATCGCCTACTTGCAGAGCCACATCAAGGCCATGGGCGAGGCCATTGCCGACGGCGTCGACCTGATCGCCTACACCTGGTGGGGTCCCATCGACCTGGTGTCCGCCGGCACCGGCGAGATGCGCAAGCGCTATGGCTTCATCCACGTCGATAAGTACGACGACGGCACCGGTACCTACGAGCGCCGCCGCAAGGACAGCTTCTACGCCTACCAGAAGATCATCAAGTCCAACGGTGCCGAGGGCCTGGATTAATCGACAATATGAGTGCCACCGGGGAAAAGCGTTGGGATGGGCTCGCGATTCGAGTCCCCACCTTAGCATTTGAACCATTTGGCACTATAATCACCATAGGCATGCGCACAACGTTGCGCTTAATCAAGAGGAGAAAACGTATGGGTCTGTTTGACATGTTCAAGAAGAAGGCTGAGCCCGCGACTGCCGCTGCTCCGTCCTCCATCTCTGCTTCTGCCGGCGCCGACGTGCTGTGCTCGCCCGTCAAGGGCAAGGTCATCAAGATGGCCGATGTGCCCGATCCCGTCTTTGGCGGCGAGGTCCTGGGCAAGGGCTGCGCCGTGTGGCCCGAGGACGATCTGGTCTACGCTCCCTGCGACGGCAAGGTGACCGTCACCATGGGTCACGCCGTGGGCCTGCAGTCCGATAGCGGCATCGAGGTTCTGGTGCACGTTGGCGTCGATACCGTCAACATGAACGGCGACGGCTTCGAGGGCTTCGTCAAGGCCGACGATGTCGTTAAGGCTGGCCAGCCCATGCTCAAGATCGACCGCGCCAAGATCGCCGCTGCCGGCTACAAGGACTGCGTCGTCGTGGCTGTGTCCAACACCGCCGAGTTCGCCGACGTCGAGCTCGCCGTCGAGGCTGACTCCGCTGTCTCCGCTGGCGATGCCATCGTCAAGGTCGTCCGCAAGTAGTCTGCGGCAACATAAGGGTGTTTTGGGGTGGTCGGGTTATCCGGCCGCCCTTTTTTATTGCAATGCGGCGGAACGTTTTATTGCGCGTTGGGCGGACCGGTAAACCGTTCGGACGTTAAATCGAGCCGACTGCGCCTTTGCTTTGCCGGGGGTGTTCGTTATCGGCTAGTATGGCCTTATTGTTACGACGCGCACCGCGTCGGGAAGCGCGGTGCCGCTTGTTGGGAGGAATGTCATGAAGAAGAAGCTGCTGCTTGCGCCCCTGATGGCTGTTCTGGTCGCGTGCGTGGTTGTGCTTTCCGGCTGCGGAGGTCCTTCGGTTGAGGAGCTCATCACCGAGGATCTTACGACGCAGTTTGACGAGGTCAAGAACGGCGGCGACGACTTCCTCGCCGGCCTGGAAGAGGCCTCGGGCGACGAGTTCGAGCAGCTGGGCATCGATCCCAAGGAGTACGCCAAGAGCTATCTCGAGGGTTTTGACTACAAGATCGGCGATGTGACGGTCGACGAGGACAAGGGCACCGCGACTGCCGATGTCACCATTACCTGCAAGTCCATGAACAAGATCGTTGAAGATTTCGCCACCCAGTATCAGGAGAAGATCGCGGCGCTCGATACGATGCCTTCCGAGGACGACCTGTACAAGATGGCCGGCCAGGTCATGGTCGACGTGACCAAGGCCGCTAAGACCAAGGACACCAAGGTTACCTTCAAGTACACCGCCAATGACGATGGCGAGTGGTCTGCTGACGATTCCGCAACCACCGAGATGATGAATGCGATGATGAGCTAGGGGAGTTACGCGGTAGTTCGTTACGGCGTTTTACCAAACGCCGTAACTGCCCGACGCTGCGCGGGCACCAGAGCGACAACTTGTCATTCAAAGAGGGCGGCATGACCAGAAGGTCTATACCGTCCTCTTTTCATGCCAATTTGTTCGCACTGGTGCCCGCTCGCTGCCCGTCCTCTACCTGCGGCGTTGCCATGGTAGTCATTGAGGCGGCACTTGGGGACGTTCCTTTTCTGCCGGCAGTTGGGGACACTCCTTGTATCAACGCCGTATCAAATGCTCGGGAAAATGCGACCCGGTTTTTTGGCCGGTTTCCGGATGGGGCGGGTTGCGGAAACCGCGACCCGGAATATTGCTCTGAAACGGGATACGGTTTCCCCGACGCGCCTCAAACGGAAAGTGCATCCCATTTCGGAGCTCCAAAACGGGATGCACTTTCCGCGTGGAAGAATTGTCGCAGCTGCGTTAAGCGGTGTCGCTCGCTACTCGCCCAAGATTAGCTCGGCGAGTTCGTCCTGCGTATCTACCACGTAGTCGGCGCCGGCGGCTTCCAGCTCTGCGCGGCCGCGGAAGCCCCAGCTGACGCCCGCGCTCTTAAGGCCGGCGTTGTGGCCGGTCAGAACATCGACATTCGAATCGCCCACATAGAGCGTGGTTGCCGGATCGGCGCCCAGCTCTTTCATCACATGCAACGTGACGGGTGCCTCGGGCTTGGGCGGAAATGCGCCCACACGGCCCTGTACCAGCGCAAAGCGATCGGGGCCAAAGTATTTCTCGATAAGCGGGGCTGCCGAAATATGATCCTTGTTGGTGAGCACGGCAAGCTGAACGCCCGCTGTGCGCAGACGGTCGAGCATCTCAATCGTGCCGGCGTAGGGTGAGGTGTGGTCCTCCTTGTGCTCGCCGTAATAGGCCCTAAACTCGGCAAGCGTCTGCTCAAACATACGGCCGTCGCCCGCGTACTCGGCGGGCATAAAGCGCTCGACCAGCTTGAGCATGCCGTTTCCCACCTTGTAGCGGTACTCGTCTACGGCAAACGTGGGCCAGCCGTGCATCTCGCAGGTATGGTTGCTGGCGGCCGCCAGGTCCTCGAGCGTGTTGAGGATGGTGCCATCCAGATCAAAGATCACATGGGAAAAAGCTGCTGCCATGGGTGCTCCTGCCGCTTGAGTTGTAAAACGCACCCCATGATACTGGGCATGCGTGCCGGGCATGTTTGGAATCTGAATATCTTTAATAGCCCTGAGCCTTTGTCGTTAGCAAATCCTCGGCAGTTGTTCTCCCACAAGCATGTCGAGGATACGGGTCGAGCCCCAGCCGGTGCGTACGCGCACGGCGGGACGGGCGCCCTCGGCAAGTGGCAGCACGCGACCGATGATGGCGGCGTTCTCGCCGTAGCGGGCGGCGCGCATGGCTGCCAGCGCGGCATCGGCTTGCTCGGCCGGCACCACGGCAACCATCTTGCCCTCGTTTGCCACCTGCAGCACATCGTAACCGAGCATCTCACATGCCGCCTGCACGTCGGGGCGCACGGGCACGGCATCCTCGTCGATCTCCATGGCAACGCCGCTGGCCTGGGCAAACTCGTTGAGCGTGGATGCCAGGCCGCCGCGCGTGGGGTCGCGGAAGCAGCGGGTGTCGGGGGCGGCGGCGAGCACGTCGGCAATCAGATGATTGAGCGGCGCAGCATCGCTTTCGATGTCGCTCGAAAACGCCAAGCCCTCGCGCTGGCTCATGATGGCGATGCCGTGGTCGCCTAGCGTACCCGATACCAGGATGGCGTCGCCGGGCCGACAGTTCGCACCGCTGAGCGTTACGCCCGCGGGCACTTCGCCCACGCCGGCGGTATTGATGTAGACGCCGTCGGCACCGCCACGCTCGACCACCTTGGTGTCGCCGGTGATTATGGACACGCCCGCCTCGCGCGCCGTTTCGGCCATGGTCTGCACAATCTGGCGCAGCTTGTCCATGGGATAGCCCTCTTCGAGGATAAAGCCGCATGAGAGGTAGCGCACGTTAGCGCCCGAGGTCGCGACGTCGTTGACGGTTCCGCATACGGCGAGTCGGCCGATATTGCCGCCGGGGAAGAACTGCGGCGTTACCACAAAGCTGTCGGTCGACATGGCGATTCGCCCGCTTGCGGGCAGTGCGGCGACACCGGCATCGTTGCCCGCAAGCAGCTCGGGCGACCCAAAGGCATCCAGAAAGACCTCATCGATAATGCGCTTCATCATCTGGCCGCCGGAGCCGTGGCCCAGCAGGACAGTGCTATCGGTGGCAGTACGGGACATATCGAAAACTCCAATCGTGGGTGGTGCCGGTACGCGGGGGCGTCCGGGCTAGTCGCGGTATCTAAAGTACGCCGCGCAGCTGCCTTCGGAGCTCACCATGCAGGGGCCGACGGGGTGTTCGGGCGTACATGCGTGGCCGAACAGCGGGCAGTCGCTCGGTGTGATGGCTCCGCGAAGCACGTCGCCGCAGCGGCACCCGCGTGGCTCGACCGTCGCCTCAACGGGCACGTCAAAGCGGGCGCCGGCATCAAAGCGCGCGAATTCGGGTCGGATGGAAAGACCCGAAGCCGCAATCGGCCCCAGCCCGCGCCACGTGGTGTCGCATGGCTCAAACACCTGCTCGACCAGCTGGCGCGCTACGGGATTGCCGTCTGCATTGACGCCACGGCGGTAGGCGTTGTCGATTGCGGGCCTGTGCTCGACAATCATCTGGACCAGCATGCAGATGCCCTGCAAGATATCGACCGGCTCAAACCCGGTGACTACGCCGGGGGTCTCGAACTCATCGACCAAAAACCCAAAGGGTGCCAGGCCTGTGATGGTAGCGACGTGACCAGGCAGGATAAAGCCGTCGATGGCGGTCTCGGGGTCGTTGGAGATCGCACGCAGAGCCGGCGGCGTGGTCTTGTGAGCACAGTAGACCGAGAAGTTCTGGAGCCCGCGCGCGTCGGCCTCCAGGATAGCGGCGGCAATGGTGGGCGTTGTGGTCTCAAAGCCGACGCCCATAAAGATGACCGGGCGTTCGGGATTTTGCTCGGCAATGTCGAGTGCGTCGAGCGGAGAGTAGACGATGCGGATGTCGCGCCCCGCCGCCTTTTGCGCGGCAAGCGAGGTGGACGATCCGGGCACGCGCATCATGTCGCCAAAGGTGGTGATGATGGCGCCGTCCATGTTGGAAAGCGCGATTGCGTGATCGATGTCGCGGTTGGCGGTGACGCAAACGGGGCACCCCGGGCCGCTTAGCAGTTTGAGCCCCGTCGGCATAATGGAGCGAAAGCCATAGCGGCCAATGCTCACGGTATGCGTACCGCAGACTTCCATAAGGTTGATGCTGCGGTTGCCGACAAGCTCATGAATACGATCGATGAGCTCGCGGGCCAGCTTGGGGTCGCGAAATGCCGAAAAGTCGATACCGGAGCGAACCGGCTGCGCCGCCGCCACTAGTATGCCTCGGCTGGGTTGGTGGCGAGTTGGTCCTCTTTGGCCAGCTCGGTCATGGTATTGACGAGCTCGAGTGTCTCTTGGGCTTCCTGCTCGTCGACAATCTGAATGCCAAAGCCGGCGTGCACGAGAATATAGTCGCCTACCTGTGCCGTCGGCACGAGGCGCAGCGAAACGGGGCGCTCGATGCCCATCATGTCGACGGTCGCCTTAAGGTCGTCGTCGCGTTTGACCACTTTACCGGGAACGGCAAGGCACATAATGTTCCCCTTTTATACGTTTTGCGCTGGATAGGCGCCTAATTACCCATCAGTTGATGGTAGCGCTCGCGGGAGTCACGAGCAAACGCGTTACACCTGTGAGACGGCGGCGCGCAGGCTGGCAAAACAGCCTATCGCAACGCCGTCTGCGCGAGGCGAGCGCGAGCGATGGCGGCCTGACCGTAGGCGATGCAGCCGTCGTTGGCGGGTACAGCGTGGGGGACCAAGACGGCAAGACCGGCGTCTTTGAGTTCGTGGGTAAGGAGCTGAAGCAAAAGCCGGTTCATGAACACACCGCCCGAGAGCGCGACGGTATCGAGGCCTTCGCGCGCGCAGATTTCGCGTGCGATTCGTGCCGAAGAGCGCACGATGGCGATATGGAAGTCGAGCGCGAGCCTGTCGGCCGGCGCGCCTGCCTCGATTCCATTCAGAAGAGCTTCGATGAGCGGTTGGGGGTCCAAGATGGGGGAGTCGTCGGCAGACGTGAATACGCCCGTATGATTGCCGTCGAGACGAACGGTCTTACCGTCGAGCGCGCGCCAGGCGGCGGCTTCGAGTTCTATGGCGGGTTCGCCTTCGTAGGTTGCCTTGTCGCAGATGCCCAGAATCGCTGCCGCGGCATCAAAGAGACGCCCCATGCTGCTGGTACGCGGGCTGTTGATGCCGCGCTCGATCATGGTGGCTGTCACGCTGCGTGTTTGCTCGTCGAGGGTGCCCAATAGCCCCGCGGCACCCGGATGCTCGAGCAGGCCGAGCTCGCTCAGCAGGGCAAAGGCATTGCGCCGGGCATCGCGCACGGATGTGGCTCCGCCTGGCAGCGCCCAGGTGCGCAGGTGCGCGGCGCGTTCAAAATCGGCAAGGCCGGCGATAAGAAACTCACCGCCCCATATGGTGCCGTCGGTGCCGGCACCCGTACCATCGAAGGCAATACCGAGGACGCGTGCATCAGGCGCAATCCGGCCAGCGACAATCGCCTCTGCCATTACGCTCGCGATGTGCGCATGATGATGCTGGATTTCGATTAGCGGCAGACTGTGCTCCCGTGCCCGCTCACGCGCCCACTGGCTCGATAGATAGTTGGGATGCATGTCGCATGCCAGGGCGGCAGGCGTCAGGTCAAAGAGGTTTTCTAGACGTGCGCGGGCGGCGCTCCAGGCATCGAAGGTCGCGCCGTTTTCGACATCGCCGATATGCTGCGACACAAAACAGGCCACATGGCCGTCGGCGTCCTCGCGCGTGAGCGCGATCGTGGCTTTTTGCTGCGGCCCGCAGGCGAGCACGCAGGGTGCAGTGCCGTCGAGCGCCGGCAGCGACAACGGTTGCGGCGCATATCCGCGTGCGCGACGCACAGGCATGACGGTGCCGTCGACCACACGTACCACGGAGTCGTCGTAGCGTGAGAGAATCGCACGGTCGTTGCCAAGTAGCGCGTCGGCGATGCCGGCGGCAACAAGATGTTCCCATGCAAGGGCATCGTCGGTCTCGATAGGTTCCTCGCTCAGGTTTCCGCTGGTCATGACCAGCGCGTGCATGCCATGCGACGAGGCAGCTGCAAGCAGCAGATGCTGAAGCGGTGTATAGGGGAGCATGACGCCGAGATCGGGTAGATCGTGCGCGACGGATGGCGCGAGTGTAAGGCCGTCGGGGGAATCTCCCTCGCCAACAACACGGCGGCGCAGCAGCACAATGGGGCGGATGCTGCCGGCCAGCAAGTCGCGCTCGGCATCATCGACATGGCACAGGCGTTCAGTATCGGCAAGGCTGCGCACCATAACGGCAAGCGGCTTGTTGCTGCGGCGCTTGCGACGGCGCAGCTCGACCACCGCCTGCTCATTGGCGGCGTTGCAGGCCAGATGGAATCCGCCCAGCCCCTTGATGGCGACAATACCGCCGCTGGCCAGCAGCTCGACACAGCGGTCAATAATGGCATCGCTGGTTTCGCGCGTGCTGCCGACGGCCGGCATCGCCCCCGAGCCCTCGAGCTCCATGTCGCCCGCCGCCTCGCGCCAGGTAATATGTGGCCCGCAGTCAAAGCAGGCATCGGGCTGCGCATGAAAGCGCCGGTCAAGCGGGTCGCCATACTCTGCAGCGCACTCGGGGCACATAGGAAAGCAATCCATCGACGTGGCCGCTCGGTCATAAGGCAGCGACCGGATGATGGTAAAGCGCGGCCCGCAGTTGGTGCAGTTGATAAAGGGGTAGTGATAGCGACGGTCGGCGGGGTCGAACAGTTCGCGCAGGCAGTCGTCACAGGTGGCGATATCGGGGGAGATGAGCGTCGTGTGCACGGTCTGATCCTGTGACGCTACAATACGAAAGACCTGCTCATCGTCGGCATCCCAAGCGTCGGGCTCCAGGTCTGCAACAGCGACATGCTCAACGCGGGCTGCGGCCGGCGCGTGCTCCGACAGCGCGGTGACAAATTCGTCGAGCGCCTCGCTCAAAGCATGCGCCTCGATGTGTACGCCATCGCCCGCGTTGAGCACCCAGCCGCAGATGCCATGCGCCATAGCCTCGCGATACACAAATGGCCGCATGCCAACGCCCTGCACAATGCCCGTCACATGAATATGCACATGCCGCATGTGGCTTCCCCTCGTCAAAACCGACCAAAAAGGGACAGGTTTATTTTGGTCGGTAAAACTTCTAAACCTGCCAAAACAAACCTGTCCCTTTTTGGCAGGTGCGCTGCGGGAAATCCCGCTACAGCCCCAGGCTCTGCTTGGTGGCGGCGCAGGTGAGCTCGCCGTGCTTAACGCCGCGCAGTCCCAGCAACCGGTCCGCTAGCTCATAGACGCGTTTGCCGCGACCCTTGAGCGCCAGAATCTCCAGGCAGTTGTGGTGGTCCAGATGCACGTGCATGGTCGAGACAATCTCGTCGGTGTAGTCGTGCTGCACCTCGTCCAGACGGCGCGTCAGATCGCCGGTATGGTGGTCATAGATCATGGTGAGCGAACCGATGACCTGCTCGTCGGGCGTGCGCATCTGCTCCTTGGCGATCGAGGCGCGAATCAGATCGCGTACGGCCTCGGATCGGTTAGCCACGTCACCGCGGCGCGCGATCTGCTCGTCAAAGCGGCGCAGCAGGTCGTCGGGCGCGGTGACCGAAAAGCGGACCAGCTCGGAGCTGGAGCCGCTGTAGCGGCAGCTTGCATCGTCGTCCGCACCGTGATTGTGCGCGTGCTCGTGCTCGGCCACGTTACACCAGTTTCACAGAGCCGACGGAGTTGTGGTCGGCCTCGATGGCCTCCTCGTAGCCCTCGAGCGCATCGTGCGCCTCGTGGAGTGCCGCCATGGCGGCCTCGAGCTTGGCGCCAATGCGCTCCATGTCAAAGTTCTCGGTCGCATGCAGCAGCTGATGGCTCCACTCGTGAGCGAGCTCAATGGTGTCGTCGACCTGCTTGACGCTCATGGCAAGCTGGCTCATGTTCATTCCGACGTCATGCATGGGGAGTCTCCTTTTGTACGGGGCGATATGGTGGTTCAGATTCTACTACGCCCGCCTTGAGCGCCGCCGCATAAGAAAACGGGTGCGAGTCCGTCTGACCCGCACCCGTTCACTGGGGGCTGTTTGTATCTACCATACTATCCGTGGTCGCACGCGCCGCACCCGGCAGTCCGGCGAGCGGTGCAAAACCGCTCATGGACGGCGGGCAAGTAACAAGCGTATTACAGATGCTTCTCCAGCAGCGCCTGCAGCCTCGCCTTGGGCAGAGCGCCAACCGAGCGGTCAATCTCCTCGCCGTTCTTAAACACAATCAGCGTGGGGATGCTCATGACGCCATACTTCATGGCCAGGTCCTGGTTGTCGTCGACGTTGCATTTGGCAACGGCAAGCTTGCCCGCCAGCTCATCGGCTACCTCGTCCACGATGGGCGAGAGCGATCGGCAGGGCCCGCACCAGGGCGCCCAAAAATCGACCAGCACGGGCAGGCTGTCGTTAACGATGGAATCGAAGTTCTCGGGGGTAATCTGCTTAATGTCAGCCATGGTGACCTCCATAATACGACGCGGCTCGGCCGCGTAAAACTCAGTACGACCGTGCTTATACCCAGCCGCCCGCAAAGCAACCACTCGCGGGCAGCTCTTTTATATAATGGTGGGCACGCAAACGATTGGAGAGCGCATGTCCACGTCACAAAGCCAGAAAAAAGAAGCCATCGCCCAGGCGGCCGAGCAGGAGCTCACATCGCTTGCGGTCCGTGGCGTGCGCATCGTGGGTAACGCGTGCTCGCCGATCGTGCTGGTCAAAGGCGATTTGGACGAGGCCGAGCGTTCGGGCGGCGAGCTGGCTGCCGGTCCGGACGGTGCTGCGCTGCGCAAGGCGCTTGGGGCCATCGGCTACGCGCCCGAGGATTTTTGCGTGCTGGCAAGCGTCGCCGGCACAGGTGACGGAGCGGTCGCGGTGGGCGAGACTCTGCCGTGCGAGCTGTTCCGCGAGGCGCTTGAGGCTCTGGATCCCGAGGCGGTGCTGCTGCTCGATAACAGCGCGGCCGATGTCATGCGCGAAACCTACGCCGATATGCTCGTGGCGATTGATGACTTCGACACCGCCATGCTCAAGCCCGGCCTGGTCGCCCATGTGCAGGGCCG
This sequence comes from uncultured Collinsella sp., assembly GCA_900553415.1. GTDB lineage: Bacteria > Actinomycetota > Coriobacteriia > Coriobacteriales > Coriobacteriaceae > Collinsella. The sequence goes on from USDH01000001.1 coordinate 32,529, forward strand.
CCGCGTGCTCGCGCTCGATGGCTTTGAGGCGGCGCTGACCGACAAAGCGGCCAAGCAGCGCATGTGGGCCTACATCAAGCAGCTGACCCCGGCGGTCGCTCCACTGTAGCGGATCGGCACCGGCGAGCGATTGCCTGGCGGGCGAGGCGCGCCGCGAGATCGGCGCCGTACTTCTACATCACAGCGCGCAGCTCAAACCGATCGCCGTTAATGCGGAACTGGCAGTTGCCGTTCATGCGCTCCACGGCAAGTTTGATGCTCTTGGTTCCAAAGCCGTGGCCCGCATGCCGGGTCACGGGCATGCCGTCGACCATGCGCGGCGCGCGGTCAAACGTGTTGGAAACTAACAGCAACAGCTGGCCGTCCTCAAGTCGCAGGTCAAGGTCGACGAATCGCTTTCCTTGGGGTGCGGCGCTTGCGGCGGTGATAGCGTTTTCCAAGGCATTTGAGAGCACGCTAAACAGGTCGGCGTCACCTACGTGGACGGTTTCGGGTACGGCGGCGCGCAGGTTGGCGGTAATGCCGTTTCTATTGATATCTGAGTTGAATGACGAAAGCGCGATGTTTACGGTCTCGTTGGCACAGAAGCGGCGTACGGCGGTGCGGTCGCCGGCTTCGCAGAGCTCATCGATGCGTTTGAGCGCCTCGTCGGTGTGGCCCTCCTCAATTAAAGTGGCCAGGCCGCGTAGGAAGTGGCGCATATCGTGGCGAAGAATCGACAGCTCGCGCCCAGATTGACGCCAAGCCTCGAGCTCTTTGATGGCGGCGCTGTCGCGGGTTTCGAGCATCCAACGCTCTCGCTCGGCGGTTTCCTTTTCTTCGTATTCGCGCAGGTAAACGGCAAGAAACATAAGATAGAAGGCACAGAGCGCAAATGCCAAAAACTCAACTGTCACCACCGAACCCGAGTGGAACAGCGTGGTGTAGACGTTGGTGGCGTAGTCAAAGATGTAATAGACGAGCGGCAGGATTAAAAGGATGCTCAGCTCGGTGGGGCTTTTAATCGCCAGGCGGGGTCCAATGTCGCCGGCCCAATGCAGCAGGACGGCAAAGACGCCGAGCGTGGTCGCGATGCGCGCCAGATAGTACGCGATCTGCGAATCGGTTGCGGCAAAGGCGGCGATGCCCATCCAGTTGCTGAACTGACAGCTCAGGTAGGCGCTGGTGACGCCCAATGCCGCGAGCAGCGGGCTCAGACGGTAGCGCGCACACAGGTAGACGGTAAGCGGCAGGTGCACGACGAGCGGATAGACCTGACGGGCAAAAAGCTCTCCGCCAACGACATTGGCGATCGAAAAGGCAGCGCCGGTTGCGGCTCCGACCCCCACCAACTCGAGTGCATGGCGTCGATTGATTTCGATACCGCATAGCGCCGCCGAGGCAAAGACGCCAAAGAGTAGCGTTGTGGCGTGGTGGATTGCCCAAAGGACCATTTCGACCGAGGAGATCATCAGCGCCTCCCGCCCTCGAAGCGCACCGCAAAGTAGGCGTCTTGGAACCCCTGCTTGCTGCTGCGCGACAGCGGAATGCACGCGCCGGAGCGCATGACGATGTCCGTGCGATCGAAGTGGTCGATGTTGCGCAAGTTGACCTGGTAGCTACGGTGGCATTTAAAGAAGGTGGCATTTTGCGCCAAACGGTCCTCGACGCTGCGGAACGACTCGAGTGCCTCGATATCGCGTCCGTCGCGCAGGTGGAAGACCACGTGCTTGTTGCGCGCCTCGGCATATTCGATGTCGGACAGGCGCAGGGCGTGGTAGCCAAAGGACGTTTTGATCACGAGCTCGTCGGTTGCCGCCGGGCGCATGCTCGAAAGTTCGTCGAGTAACTGCGCCAGGCGTTCGTAAGTCACGGGCTTGAGCAGATAGTCGAAGGCGCGGACCTCGTAGGACTCCAGTGCAAACTCGGGCGACGAGGTAAGGAACACCAGGCGCACGGCGGTGTCGGCCTGGCGCAATTCGCGTGCGGTGTCCATGCCGTTGACGAGCGGCATGATCATGTCGAGCAGGATGATGTCGGCGCGCGACGCGGCATGGCGCGCCAGCAGGTCCTCGCCGCGCGTGACGAGCGCAACATCGACCGCCGTGCCCGTCTCGATCGACCAACGGTCGATCATCCGGTGCAGTCTATCTAGAAAAGCGACGTCATCGTCGCAGGCAATAATCTTGAGCATTCTGAGCCCCCTTAGTAGTTCGATTTTGCCACATTGGGTGCGGACCGCTCGCGGAGGCGTGTCCCGTTTGCGCCCCACGGCGTGCAACTCGCGCCGAGCGGAATTGCGGTGGCGAAAGATGCCTCCTGCGCTATCGAGAGCTCGGCTATCCTCAGCTTGCCAGTTCGAATATGGACTTGCCGCATGGTCGAATCTTTATTTCAACTTTACACCTAGGTTTACAGCTGTCTTGTCAGCTGTAAACCTAGGTGTCATACTAAAGCCCCAAGATTCGCCAAAAGAGAGGGGCCTTGATGGCACAGAGCGCGAACATGGATGCGTCGGAGCTTGCACGCGATATCGCGGCCGGCCTAGCATCGGCAACGACGGCAACGGAGCGCGCGGCACTGGTGCCCGCAGAGCTCGTCGAGGCCATTCAGCAACTAAAAACCCAACGTGACGCGGTGATCCTGGCGCACTACTATGTGGCGCCCGAGGTCCAGGCCGTTGCCGATTACGTCGGCGACAGCTTTTACCTGGCAAAGCTTGCCAAAAGCCTGCCGCAGCAGACTATCGTGCTGTGCGGCGTGGAGTTTATGGGCGAGAGCGCCAAGCTGCTCAACCCCACCAAGACCGTGCTGCTGCCCGAGCCGGGTGCGGACTGCCCCATGGCGCACATGGTCAAGCGCGAGACGGTCGACGCGGCGCGCGCCGAGTACGGCGACGACCTTGCCGTGGTCTGCTACGTCAACTCGACGGTCGAGATCAAGAGCTGGAGTGATGTGTGCGTCACCAGCTCCAACGCCGTCAAGATCGTGTCCGAGCTGCCGCAGCAGCATGTCCTGTTCATCCCCGATCAAAACCTGGGCCGCTTCGTAGCCGAGCAGGTGCCGCAAAAGCACGTCATCCTCAACAATGGCTACTGCCCGCGTCATCACATCATCACCGTCGAGCAGATCGTCGACGCGCAGGAGGCGCACCCCGACGCGCTCGTGCTAGCGCACCCCGAGTGCAAGGCCGACGTCCTGGCTGAGGCCGACTACATCGGGTCTACTGCCGGCATCATCAAGTATGCCGAGGAGTCGGACGCGAGCGAGTTCATCATCGTGACGGTCCGCGGCGTGCTCTACGAACTTGAGCGCCGCTGCCAGGGCACCGGCAAGAAGTTCTACTTCCCTGCGGTGCAGCCCACCTGCGTCAACATGGATCTCATCACGCTCGAAAAGCTCGTGCGCTGCCTGGAGACGGGCGAGGGCGAGGTGCGGATTGGCGTGTCGGACGAGGCCGCCGATCAGGCCAAGCTCACGCTCGACCGCATGCTCGAGTACGCGGCGCGCTAAGCCAATGTGACATGAGGGACCATCCCTTATGTCACATTACAAGGGAGAGGATTCCTGTGGAAACCAAACAATACCCCGATATGGAGTGCGATGTCGTCATTGCCGGTTGCGGCGTGGCGGGCCTGTATGCGGCTCTCAATCTGCCGACGAGCACGCGCGTAATCATGCTCTCCAAGGGCGCCGTCGACGAGTGCGATTCGATGCTCGCGCAGGGCGGTATCTGCGTGCTGCCCGAAGGCTCTGACTACGATGCCTTCTTTGAGGACACCATGCACGCCGGCCATTACGAGAACCGCCGCGAGAGTGTTGACATCATGATTCGCTCGAGCCGTTCGGTCATCAATGACCTGCTGGCCATGGGCGTGGACTTTGAGCGCAAGGCCGACGGCAGCCTCGACTTTACCCGCGAGGGCGCGCACAGCCGCCCGCGCATCGCCTTCCATGCCGATATTACGGGCAAGGAGATTACGACCAAACTGCTCCAGGCTGTCCGCAAGCTGGACAACGTGCAGATTCTGGAGCACGTTGCCATGACCGATATCCTGACTGCCGAGCGCGATGGCGCCACGGCGTGCACCGGCGCCGTCGCCGTTTCCGTGGACGAGGACGATTCAGCTCGCCCCGCCGACGAGCTGACAAATGCCGCTGAGGACGTGCATGCCGGCGAGCCCTTTAAGATCCATGCCCGCCATACGCTGTGGGCAACGGGCGGCATCGGCGGCGTATACGACCATTCGACCAACTACCCGCAGCTCACCGGTGACGCCTGCTACATCGCGCAGGAGCACGGCATCACGATGGAGCACCTGGACTACGTGCAGATCCATCCCACGGGACTGTTCTCGCCGCAGCCGGGCCGCACCTTCCTGATCAGCGAGAGCTGCCGCGGCGAAGGCGCGATTCTGCTCAATGCCGCCGGTGAGCGCTTTACCGACGAGCTGCAGCCGCGCGATGTTGTCGCCGCTGCTATTCGCGAGCAGATGAAGCTCGACGGCACCGAGCACGAGTGGCTGAGCTTTGCCCCCGTCGAGCGCGACGTGATGACCGGGCACTTTGCCAACATCCGCGCGCGCTGTCTGGAGGACGGTCGCGACATCTTGGACGAGCCCATTCCCGTTACGCCCACGCAGCACTACTTTATGGGCGGCGTATGGGTCGACAAGGACGGCCGCACCTCGATGCCCGAGCTCTACGCCGCCGGCGAGACGGCTTGCAATGGCGTGCACGGCAAGAACCGCCTGGCTTCTAACAGCCTGCTCGAGTCCCTAGTTTGGGGCCGCCGCGCTGCTTGGCGTATGCGCACCGGCGAGTCGCTGACCGTGGAGCAGGCCGGTGAGCCCGCACTTGACGGGCGTCACCGCGCTCTGAGCGCCGATACCCTTGCAATCGATGATTTGGCCCGTGCCGCCGGCACGCAGGCCGTGGAGGAGTAGACCATGAATCCCATTACCATGAAGCTCGTCGTCGATGATCTGATTCTGCAGGCTCTGCGCGAGGACATTACGTTTGAGGACGTGAGCACGGCGAGCGTGTGCCCCACGGCGCGTCCCGCTACCGTTGAGCTTATCGCCAAGGCCGACGGTATCATCGCCGGCTTGGATGTGTTTGCCCGCACCTTTGAGCTGCTGGATCCGCAGAGCTCCGTGTTGTTCGATGTTTCGGATGGCGACGAGGTGCATGCCGGCGACCACGTGGGCCAGGTGCGCGGCGACGCGCGCGTGCTGCTTTCGGGCGAGCGCGTGGCGCTCAACTACCTGCAGCGCATGAGCGGCATCGCCACCTACACGCACAACATGGCAGCGGCGCTCGAAGGTACCAAGACCGTGCTTGTCGACACGCGCAAGACCACGCCGGGCATGCGTGTCTTCGAGAAGGCCGCGGTCGAGATCGGCGGCGGCAGCAACCACCGCTACAACCTGTCGACGGCTGTCATGCTCAAGGACAACCATATTGACGCCGCCGGTGGTGTGACGCGTGCGATTGAGATGGCACGCGCCCACGCATCGTTTACCACGACGGTTGAGATCGAGTGCGAGAACCTGGACATGGTACGCGAGGCCGTGGAGGCCGGTGCCGATATCATCATGCTCGACAACATGACCCACGACGACATGGCTGCAGCGATTGAGCTTATCGCCGGTCGTGCTAAGACCGAGTGCTCGGGCAACGTAGACGCCGACAACATTCGTGCCCTGGCCGATCTGGGTGTCGACTATATTAGCTCGGGCGCCCTGACGCACTCTGCGCCGATCCTCGACCTCTCGCTTAAGCACCTGCGTCTGCTGGACGGTAAATAATGAACGCCCGCGAGCGTCGCCGTGCCATCATGGGCGTGCTCGAAGGAGCCAAGGAGCCCGTTTCGGGCAGCGCACTTGCCCGCGAGGTTGGCGTGAGCCGTCAGGTCGTGGTTCAGGATATTGCCCTGTTGCGTGCCGATGGGCACGATATCGTGGCGACCAACCGCGGCTACGTGCTGCAGGAAGCCGCGAGTAGCCCCGCCGTGCCCACGCGTCTTGTTAAGGTGCGCCACGGCGTGGAGCAGGCGGGCGACGAGCTTACGAGTATCGTCGACGCGGGTGGCGCCGTGCTCAACGTGATCGTCAACCATCGTGTGTACGGCAAGATCACGGCCGACCTGGACATCCGCAATCGTCGCGATGTTGAGCGCTACCTGCACGATATCGAGAGCGGCAAGAGCTTTCCACTACTAACGGTGACGAGCGGCTACCACTTCCATCGCATCGCGGCGGAGGACGAGCAGACCCTCGACGAGATCGAGGCCATACTCAAGGAGAAGGGCTACCTTGCCGATTTAATGCCCTACGAGGATGATTTGTCCTAACCCGATACTGTCTATATAAGTTGCGGTGAAATAGTTCCTACAATCGGCACCTAAGCAATGAGCCAGGAACTATTCCACCGCAACTGCCAAGGTAGCCCCGTCCCCAATTAGCTGCCTGTACAAACAAAAGGAGGCCTCCGCGGCGATGCGGAAGCCTCCTTTTTTGTGCACGGTGTACTTTTGAGTGTGCAAGTGGGGGAGTTGTTACTCCTCGACGATCTCGGTGATCGCGCCAGCGGGGCAAGCGTCCTGGCAAGCGCCACAGGCGACGCAGGAGTCCTCGTCGGCGACGGTAGCGACGTCCTGGAGCTCCAGAACGCCAGCGGGGCAGGAGTCGACGCAAACGCCACAAGCGATGCACTCGTCGGCATCAATTACGGGATGAGCCATGGTAGTTTCCTCTCTGTTGACCGACGCTACAGGCGATGCGCGCCGGTTTGATTCGGGCAAAAACATACCACGGGAGCGACCGTTTGCAATACCCTCTGGCCGGCATCTTCATACCGTTCGCCGAGTATGCCAAGGTTTACTAAAAAACGCGCAGGTGGGGCCGTTGAGCTGCGCAAATGTTAGCTATAGGTGACTTGTAATATTGACCTATTGAGCGCGCTTTGGAAAGCGCATCCCGGAACCGACGCTCAAAACGGGTCGCGCTTTCCTCGGGGGTGCCCCAAGATCGTTCCGTGTGGCTCCGGTCCAAACCTCAGCCATCTCTACATAGATCTCAATAGATCTGTCGAGAACTCAAACAGCGCATCTACCTGCGCATTTGAGAACCTAAACTCTCGGCAATAAGAAATCTTATATGAATTGACTTAGATTTTGTATATTCCGGCCCATAAGGGGATACACTACATCCTGAAAGACAAGCCGAAGCGCCGCGTGACAGACCGTCGAGGCGGCGCGAACGCAAAAGAGAGAGGGAATTTCTAATGGGCAAGATTCTTGGTATCGACCTTGGTACTACTAACTCCGCTATGGCCGTCCTCGAGGGCGGTTCTCCGACCATCATCGTGAACGCCGAGGGCGACCGCACCACTCCGTCCGTCGTGGGCTTCCGTGCCGACGGCGATCGCGTCGTGGGCAAGGCCGCTAAGAACCAGGCTGTCACCAACCCCAAGAACACCGTGTTCTCCATCAAGCGCTTCATGGGCCGCAAGTACTCCGAGTGCACCTCCGAGCTCAAGACCGTGCCGTATGAGGTCAAGGAGGGCCAGGGTGGCCGTGCCGTCGTCGACATCGAGGGCAAGGATTACACCGCCGAGCAGGTGAGCGCCATGGTGCTCGCAAAGATGAAGGCCGACGCCGAGAAGTACCTGGGCGAGACCGTCACCGACGCCGTCATCACCGTCCCGGCCTACTTCAACGACGCCCAGCGCCAGGCCACCAAGGACGCCGGTAAGATCGCCGGCCTTAACGTCAAGCGTATCGTCAACGAGCCGACCGCTGCTGCTCTGGCCTATGGCCTGGACAAGCAGGGCTCCGACCAGCGCATCCTGGTCTTCGACCTGGGCGGCGGCACCTTCGACGTCTCCATCCTCGACCTCGCCGACGGCGTGTTTGAGGTTCTGTCCACCTCGGGCGACAACCACCTGGGCGGCGACGACTGGGATCAGCGCGTCATCGACTGGATGGCCGATAAGTTCCAGCAGGAGAACGGTGTCGACCTGCGTCAGGACCCCATGGCCCTGCAGCGTCTGAAGGAGGCCGCCGAGAACGCCAAGAAGGAGCTCTCCGCCGCCCAGCAGACCACCATCAACCTGCCGTTCATTACCATGAACCAGTCCGGCCCGCTGCACCTCAACTACACGCTGACCCGCGCCGAGTTCGAGAAGATCACCCGCGACCTGCTCGAGCGCTGCAAGCAGCCTGTCACCAACGCCCTGCGCGACGCCAAGCTTAAGCTCTCCGATCTGACCGAGGTCATCCTCGTCGGCGGCTCCACCCGTATGCCCGCCGTCCAGGAGCTCGTCAAGACCATGACCGGCAAGCAGCCTAACATGTCCGTGAACCCTGACGAGGTCGTTGCCGACGGCGCTGCCGTCCAGGGCGGCGTGCTCACCGGCGACGTCGAGGGCATCCTGCTGCTCGACGTTACCCCGCTGTCGCTGGGTGTTGAGACCATGGGCGGCATCATGACCAAGATGATCGACCGCAACACCACGATCCCGACCTCCAAGACCGAGGTTTACTCCACCGCTGCCGACAACCAGACCAGCGTCGAGATCAACGTGCTCCAGGGCGAGCGCGAGCTTGCCCGCGACAACAAGTCGCTCGGTAAGTTCCAGCTGACCGGTATCCCGGCTGCCCGCCGCGGCGTGCCGCAGATCGAGGTTACCTTCGACATCGACGCCAACGGCATCGTCAAGGTTTCCGCTAAGGACAAGGGCACCGGCAAGGAGCAGCAGATCACCATTTCCGGCTCCACCGCTCTGTCCGACGACGAAGTCGATCGTATGGTCAAGGACGCAGAGGCTCATGCCGAGGAGGACAAGAAGCAGAAGGAAGAGGTCGAGGTCCGCAACCAGACCGACAGCCTGTGCTACTCCACCGAGCAGACCCTCAACGAGCTGGGCGACAAGGTTTCCGCCGATGTGAAGTCCAAGGCCGAGGCCGCTATCGCCGACGCCAAGAAGGCGCTCGAGGGCTCTGACGTCGAGGCCATCAAGGCCGCCGGCGAGTCCCTGCAGTCCGTGGCCTACGAGCTGGCCCAGGTTGTCTACGCCGACGCTCAGCAGCAGACCGACGGTGCCGCCGGCGCCCAGCCTGCCGACGATGACGTGGTCGACGCCGACTACGAGGTTGTGGACGACGAGGACAAGTAATCATGTCCGCCCGTAAAGCTCGCACGGAGGCGGCCGCCGCTGGCGCCGCCCCCGTTGACTCTGAGGAGAAGGACGTGAAGATTCCCGTAGAGGCCGCAGACGATACCGAGGCCAACGAGGCCCCGGCCGCCGAGGCTGCCGAGAACCAGGTAGAGGATTCCAACAAGGAGGCGACGATGACCGAGGACGAGATGGTGGAAGCCGCTATCCGCGCCGGTGAGGAAGCCGCCGACAACGACTTTAAGCTCAAGTTCGAGCAGGCCCAAAAGGAGCTTGCCGACGTGCGCAGCGAGCTCGATGCTGCGGCAGAGGCTCAGAAGGCTGCCGAGGACAAGGCGAAGGACGCCACCGAGCGCACCGCCCGTTTGCAGGCCGACTGGGAGAACTTCCGTCGCCGCACCGCCAACGAGCGCATCGCCGAGCGCGACCGCGCGACTGAGAAGCTTGTCACCGCGCTGTTGCCGGTAATCGACGATATCGAGCGCGCGATCGACCATGCCCGCAGCCAAGAGCTTGCCGACGACTTTAAGCAGTTCGTCGATGGCGTCGATGCGGTGCATGCCAAGCTGCTCGATGTGTTTGCGCACGAGGGCGTTGAGCCCATCGACCCCAAGGGCGAGGCGTTCGATCCGCTCGAGCACCAGGCTGTGGGTCGCGTCGAGGACGCATCGCAGTACGACGAGACCGTCAACGACGTGTACCAGAAGGGCTACCGCATGGCGGATCGCATCCTGCGTTCCGCGATGGTGACGGTGACCTACGGTGGCGAGAAGCGCCCCGCACCGGAGCCCGAAGCGGCGCCCGAGGATGCTTCGGCCGATACGGCCGAGAGCACCGAGGAGTAATTGAGAAGGGCCCCGGGGCAACACCCGGGGCCCTTTCTGGCCTAGTGCCATATGAAAGCATGAGCCGCCGCCCGCTGGGCGGCGGATGAAACAGGAGAGGAGCTACGATGGCTGCAGGCAAAACCTTCTATGACATCCTGGGCGTATCCAAGAGCGCCTCCGACAAAGAGATCAAGAGCGCGTTTCGCAAGCTCGCGCAAAAATATCACCCCGATGCCGGCGGCGACGAGGCCAAGTTCAAGGAGATCAGCGAGGCCTACGAGACGCTTTCGGACGAGAAGAAGCGCAAAGAGTACGACCAGATGCTCATGTTTGGCGGCATGCCGGGCGCGGGCGGCGCATATGGCGGCGGCTACGGTGCCGGCGCGGGCGCCAGCGGCTGGGGCGACATCTTCGACAGCATCTTTAGCGGCAACGGCGCCTGGGGCAGCGATTGGGGCTCGGGCTTTGCCGGGGCTGCGGGCGCTGCCGCTGCCGGCGCGGGTCGCAGCCGCGCTCGCAAGGGCGGCGACCTGTCGCTGACCGTCGATGTTTCGGCCGAGGACGCGTTTCGCGGCGTGACGCACAAGGTCACCTATCGCATTCCCTCGACAGGCGAGCAGCAGACCATCACGGTCTCGGTGCCCGCGGGCGCGGTCGATGGCGGCAAGCTACGCTACAAGCGTCGCGGCGAGTATGGCGTTGCGGGTGGCGAGCGCGGCGACCTGGTCGTGACCACGCATGTGGAGGAGCACCCGCTGTTCAAGCGCAAAGGCGCCGACGTGACCATGGAGGTACCGGTCTCGGTCTACGAGGCGGCGCTCGGCTGCACGGTGGACGTGCCCACACCCGGCGGTGCGACGGTCCGTTTGAAAGTGCCCGCGGGTACCCAGACGGGCAAGAAGTTCCGCTTTAAGGAGATGGGAGCGCCCGACGTTAAGCACCGTGGCCGTACGGGCGCGCTGCTCGTCGAGATCAAGGTGCAGGTCCCCACGAACCTATCCGATGACGAGCGCGATGCCATGACCAAGCTGCGCGAGGCCGACACGCGCGACTATCGCGAGAAGGTCAACCGTTACAAGGCGACGTACTAGGGCGGTCGCGGCGCGCGCCCGCGCCCGCGGGCTTATGATGGACGATAACGAGACGGAAAGGGGTCAGGTAGCATGGCCGAGGACAATAGGAACAAACCGCTGTACATGATCAGCGTGGCGGCCGAGCTGACCGGCATGCATCCGCAGACTCTGCGCGTCTACGAGTCTAAGGGCCTGGTGAACCCCCAGCGCTCGGGCGGTAACACACGCCTGTATTCGCGTGCCGATATCGAGCGTCTGGAGCTCATCAACCAGCTGACTGACGAGGGTATCAACCTTGCCGGCGTGGTGCGCATTCTCGATATGAAGGAGCGTGCCGAGGAGCGCGAGCGCGAGAACGAGAAGCTCCGCGTTCGCGTGCGCCAGCTCGAGGATGAGCTGCACGAGTACAAGATGCAGAAGAAGATCACCGCCCTGGCCCCGCGCGATGGCTCGGTTAACCCCGAGCAAGTCATGCGCAAGCTGCTAGGTACGGGTAGCGACCTATAGCTCCGCCGACGCTGCCGGGCACTCATTGGGGACAGACTTAAATGAGTGCCCGCAGAATGAGAGTGGATAATCTCCCGTTTTTGGCCTGTTTGCAGGCTCAAAGTGGGAGATTATCCACTCTCGTCATTTCGGCGTCTAAGTCTGCCCTCGGCACCCAACTCGTTCTTTACTTTACCTAGATAAAGTGAACGTGCAGATTCGTAACCCACTCGCAACCGTTCTATGGCACGATATTGAACGAATGTATGCTATGCGCCCAAATCTTTTGGGCAGAGTGGGAGACAGTATGGTCAAGCTGTACGAGGACGGCATCTACCTGCGCGGCGGCAGCGAGGTCGTGCCTGCGGCCGAGGCTGCTGAGCGCGGCATTACGAAGACGCCCGAGGATGCCAAGCGCGGAACCATCGCGTATTCGATCCTCCAAGCACACAATACGTCCGGCGACCCCGAGGCACTCAAGATTCGCTTCGACGCCATGGCGAGCCACGACATCACCTTTGTCGGCATCATCCAAACGGCGCGTGCCTCGGGCATGGAGCAGTTCCCGCTGCCCTACGTGCTCACCAACTGCCATAACTCGCTGTGCGCCGTGGGCGGCACCATCAACGAGGACGACCACGTCTTTGGCCTCTCGGCTGCCAAGAAGTACGGTGGCATCTTCGTTCCGCCGCATATCGCCGTTATCCACTCCTTTATGCGCGAGAACTTTGCCGGTTGCGGCAAGATGATCTTGGGTTCCGACTCGCACACCCGCTACGGCGCTCTGGGCACTATGGCCGTGGGCGAGGGCGGCGGCGAGCTGGCAAAGCAACTGCTGCGCGACACCTACGACGTCGCCTATCCCGGCGTTGTCGCCATCTACCTCACGGGCGCCCCGCGCCCCGGCGTCGGCCCGCACGACGTTGCGCTCGCCATCATCCGCGCTGTCTTTGCCAAGGGTTACGTCAAGAACAAGGTCATGGAGTTTGTGGGCCCCGGCATCGCGAGCATGACGACCGATTACCGCAACGGCGTCGACGTCATGACCACCGAGACCACCTGCCTGTCGAGCATCTGGGCCACTGACGAGGACACGCATGCATTCCTGACCATGCACGGCCGCGGCGACGACTACCGCGAGCTCAAGCCCGCCGATGTCGCCTACTACGACGGCTGCGTCGAGGTCGATCTGTCGAGCATCAAGCCCATGATCGCGCTGCCGTTCCATCCTTCCAACGGCTTTGAGATCGACGAGCTCAACGAGAACCTCGAGGACATCCTGCACGAGGTCGAGCTCGAGGCCGCCAAGATCGGCGAGGGCAAGACACACTTTAGCCTGCTCGACAAGATCGTCGACGGCAAACTGCGCGTGCAGCAGGGCGTTATCGCCGGCTGCTCGGGCGGCAACTACGACTCCGTGGTCCAGGCTGCCCGCGTGCTCAAGGGCGCCAACACCGGCTGCGGCGAGTTCTCGCTGTCGGTCTATCCCACGAGCCAGCCCGTGGCGCTCGAACTCACGCGCCGTGGCTACATTTACGACCTTATGGAGGCCGGCGCGATCGTGCGCACGGCGTTCTGCGGCCCGTGCTTTGGCGCCGGCGACACGCCTGCCAACAACGGCCTGTCCATCCGCCACACCACGCGCAATTTCCCCAACCGTGAGGGCTCCAAGCCGGGCAATGGCCAGTTGAGCGCCGTGGCTCTGATGGACGCTCGCTCCATTGCGGCGACGGCTGCCAACGGCGGCGTCCTGACGCCGGCGACCGACCTACCCGAGGAGACTTGGGACGAGGCCTGCGAGTACACCTTCGACGACGCTCCCTACAAGAAGCGCGTGTACTGGGGCTTTGGCAAGGCTGAGCCCGCCGACGAGCTGGTCGAGGGCCCCAACATCAAGCCGTGGCCCGCGATGGAGCCGCTCGGCGACGATATCCTGCTCAAGGTTTGCTCCAAGATCATGGACCCGGTCACTACGACCGACGAGCTCATTCCCTCGGGCGAGACGAGCTCCTTCCGCTCCAACCCGCTGGGCCTGGCCGAGTTTACGCTGAGCCGCCGCGACCCGGCCTACGTGGGCCGTTCCAAGGAGGTTGACGCGGTAGAAAAGCGCCGCGTGGCCGGCGAGGCCACGGGCGACCTGGCGGCGCTCGATGCCGAGCTTGCCGGCGTGTTTGAGGCGCTGGCCGGCGCGGGCATCGCGGCCGATGCCAAGGCGACCGAGTATGGCTCCATGCTCTACGCCAAGAAGCCGGGCGACGGTTCTGCCCGCGAGCAGGCCGCGAGCTGCCAGCGCGTAATTGGCGGCCTGGCCAACATCGTCCACGAGTACGCCACCAAGCGCTATCGCTCCAACGTGATGAACTGGGGCATGGTGCCCTTCCAGATGGAGACGGAGCCCAACTTTGAGGTGGGCGACTACGTCTTTGTGCCGGGTATCCGTGCCGCGCTCGATGGCGACCTCAAGAACATCGCCGCCTACGTGGTGCGCGCCGACGGCACGGTCGAGCAGATTGAGCTTTACATTGCCGATATGACGGCCGAGGAGCGTGCCATCGTCAAGGCCGGCTGCCTGATCAACTACAACAAGTTCAAGGCCGCTGCCGAGTAACGCACTTAATTGTCCGCCCGGGGCTTACCCTTTCCCGCCCGCTCACGCGCTTCGCGAGGGTCGCGTTCGGGAAAGGGTAAGCCCCGGGCTACATTTCGGCGTTCTCGTTGGGTCTTGAGGGACGCTAAAAAAGACTTGCTTGAAGCCGCTTCTCTTAATGGGGCGGCTTCTTTTTGTCGAAAACCGCCACAAAGGGGACAAGCGCCTTTGTGGTGGTGGGGCGAGCTCGATATTGCCGCGCTCGTTGAGGGGCAGTTCAATAAATGTCCCTACAGGATTTCATCCGGGTTGGCGGGTTTGGTTGTTTTGGGGATGCCGAGTTTGGAGGACGCGAAATCGTCAACATTGTCCTTAATTCCGTCTTTGGTGTAGACAGTGACCATATAGGTGCTGTGTCCGAATTCGCCCTTGTCGCGTGTTGCCCAGGCATCCCAGTAGGCGGCCCCGTTTCGCCCTTTGATTTTTCCGACACGGCGGAGTTCTGTTCGCTTTAATTTCTGGTTGCTATAGATGGTTCGGTGAGCCCGCACTGTCCAAGCATCTTGTCGAGGACTTGGTTCATGTGGCGCTCATCGGTGTTTGGTGCGTAGTCGTAGGCGAGGGTGATGGAGTCGAGTGGCTGGTCGTCGATTAGATAGTTTAGCGCCTGAGGTCCAAGGCAGAAATAGGGGGAGCATCCGTCGATCTGACCGAGCAGTGGCAACTTTGACTGCCAAATTCCGGTGGGAATTCCATCTTCGTAAAACACGCCGCGACAGATAAAGGAGAGCGAGGTGGCACGCGAGCCGGCGTCGACCATTCCGCATAAATCGAAGGGCGAGGTGATACCAAGGGAAAAGGGCGTGATGACGATAAGGAAGAGCATCACGATGGGTATGGCGAGAATGGCGATGACGTTGCGACCGGTGGAATGAGGCGGCTTCATATGCGCTCCTCGAGACAAAGATCTGTTGAGGATAGGCAGAAATGGATATGTTCAGAGAACAATTCAAGTTTAATCTCATGGTGCGAGATGGTCGACCGTTAGCGTCGAAAACCACCACAAAGGTGCCTGTCCCCTTTGTGGTGGTGAGGAGCGCGCGGCTTCTTTTGGTAATAATGCTGGCTGGCGATATCATTAGTGCAGGTAGCGAAGGTTTGCGTTGCGAGGTGCTTTGCTGTGAGAATTCCTGCCCTTATTGGATTGATTGTTTTGGCGCTTGCGATTACCGTGGTTGGCATGGGCACTGTCGGCATGGCGTTTCTACCTGCTGCGGTGACGGAGCCGGTGGTCAAGCCTGTGACTCAATCTGTCGAACTTCTGACCGGCGACGACAAGCCCGAGACCATTACCGTTGATTTTGATGAGCAGCCGGCTGTGCTGGGTATTAGCAATTATCCGCGTATTCAGCTTGGGGCCATGCGCTATACCACGGATACAAGCCTGATCGATAGGGCGTCCGAGCTACTCAAGGGCAAAACATTTAAGCGTTGGTACGGATATGCGTCCTATCGGGCAAAAGCGAACGACATGGTTGGCGGATGCCACTCTTCCATCGAGCTGGACACTGCAAACGGCGCAAAGTTATGTGATGTCTCGTACGATCCGGGCTACGAGGGCAATAAGGGTCCGGGCATCTACATCATGGACGGCGATGTCGCCTATGTCATGGAGGGCGACCAGACCGAGCTCAACGATTTTATGGGTCAGTGTATCCAAGATGCCTATAAACAGACCTGCTTGCCTG
>USDH01000002.1 GCA_900553415.1 uncultured Collinsella sp.
TCGCGCGCCTTGCGGGCGGCGTTGCGCGCCTTGCAGGCCTGTTGCGCCTTCTTGACAATCTCGCGGGCGGGCTTGGGATGCTCCTCCAAGTAATCGGCGAGGCCGTCGGTCACGATCTTGAGCGTGAGCGCGCGCATATAGGAGCTACCGAGCTTTGCCTTGGTCTGGCCCTCAAACTGAGGATCGGGCAGCTTGACCGAGATAACGGCCGAAAGGCCCTCGCGCACATCGTCGCCGGTCAGGTTGGCGTCTTTTTCCTTGAGCAGGTTCTGCTTGCGCGCGTAATCGTTGATTACGCGGGTGAGCGCGGCGCGGAAGCCCTCAAGGTGCATGCCGCCCTCGGGAGTGTAGATGTCGTTGGCGAACGACATGACGTTCTCGCCGTAGCCGCTATTCCACTGCAGGGAAACCTCGACCTCGCCCATCTTGGTCACAGGCGCGTCCGGATCCGATTTGCCCTCGATGTAGATGGGCTCCTTAAAGGCCTCGGGGACGTCCTTGCCCTCGTTGAGGAACTTGACGAAGTCGATGATGCCGCCCTCGTAGCAAAACTCCTCCACGTGGGGAGTCGCCTCGCGCTCGTCGGTCAGCACAATCTTAAGGTTCTTATTGAGGAACGCCGTCTCCTGCAGACGGTTGTGCAGCGTATCGAAATCGTAGATGCAGGTCTCGAAGATCTCGTCGTCGGGCCAGAAGGTGACGGTGGTGCCCGTTGAATCCGAGGTGCCCACGACCTCCATCTTCTTGACGGTCTTGCCGCGCGAGAACTCCATCTCGTAGGTGTTGCCATCGCGGCGAACCTGAACGACCACGCGCTTGGACAGTGCGTTGACGACGGAGATGCCCACGCCGTGCAGGCCGCCCGAGACCTTATAGGCCGAGTTATCGAACTTACCGCCGGCGTGCAAGATCGTCATAACGACCTCGAGCGTCGGGATCTTTTTAACAGGGTGCTCGTCGACGGGGATGCCGCGCCCGTTGTCGACGACCGTGATGGAGTTGTCGGCGTGGACCGTCACCTGGATCTCGGTGCAGAAACCGGCCATGGCCTCGTCGACGGAGTTGTCAACGATCTCCCACACCAGGTGATGCAGACCGCTGGCGCTCGTCGAGCCGATATACATGCCCGGGCGCTTACGAACGGCCTCGAGACCTTCGAGAATCTTAATCTCGCCGCCATCGTAATCGTTTTCGTTTGCCACACGTCCTCCTTCAGTCAAGAAAATGTGTACAGCCTTACTAGTTTATCGTAAAAAAATACCCTCGGGAACGAGGGTATTTGGCTCTACAAGGCCACCAGATGCGATTTAAGGCTCTTTTTTGCTTTGCACGCCCTTGGCCCACTCGGCACTGGCTCTCATGGCATTCTCGAGGGCCTCGCGCAGTTTTTGGTCTTCGATGGGCGCCACTTGGCGCTCGATCTCGGTACGCTCGGCCTCACTTAGGTCGGCGTGCGGGGCCGGCGGTCGCTCGGTCGTCGCCGGGCGCAGGCGCTCCTTGGCGGCGGGCGGCGTGTGACCGGGCGCGGTGGTTTTGAACACCAGGCCGTCCACATGCGCACCGGCGCGCTCCATGCGCGCACGGATGATCTCGCGCAACAGCGTCATTTCCTGCGTCCACGAGGGCGAGTCGAGATACACCAGCAGCTCATTGGACTCGGGCAGGTAGCGCAGCCCCGTCACATGCCGTCCCTCGCGCGTGCCCGAGCACACCGCGTTCCATGCGCGATAGACCGCGCGCGACTCCTCGGCGGCCTCCATCTGCGCACGGCGCTTAGGCGTTGCAGCCGCCAGGATGCGCTGGCGCTCTGCGTTCAAAAATCCACTGAAGGCGACTGTCTCGCTCTCGCGCTCGTAATTAGCACGTCTCACCCATGCTCACCACCTTGGCTCGATCAAGCAGGTCATCGGTAAAGTACCCCAGGTTGGTCGTAGTTATGACCGTCTGGATATCATCGCCAATCAGCCGCAGGAAAGCGCCGCGACGCTCGCCGTCGAGCTCGCTCATCACGTCGTCCAAAAGCAGCAGTGGGGCGGTGCCCAGGACATCGCGAGCCACGGCAACCTCGGCCACCTTCCAGGACAGCACCAGCGTGCGCTGCTGTCCTTGGCTGGCAAATGAACGGGCGGAGCGACCCGCCACGGTAAACTCAATCTCGTCGCGATGCGGTCCCACCAACGTCACGCCGCGGCGAATTTCCTCGTCGGCATGCTCGTCAAGGGCGGCCAGCATGCGCTCGTACGCCCAACCCTTCAGCTCTTCGCGATCCTCGACCTGGGGCAAAGCCCCCAGCGTGGACGCATAGGTCACGTTGGCGGCCTCACCTGACGCTACTTGCCCGTAGGCAGTGTGCACATGGCCCGCCAGCCGGTCGAGCAGAGCCAACCGGTGCACGAGCAGGGCCGAGCCCGCGCGGGCAATCGAATCGTTCCACGCGCCGAGCATCTCGCGGCAGCACCAGGTCTCCTTGAGCAAGGCGTTACGCTGGGTCACGCAGCGCCCATAGGTGCTCGCAAGATCGGCATAGCGTGCGCTCAGTTGCATGCCAAAGTCATCAAGGGCGGCGCGGCGCACACTGGCGCCACGCTTAACCATGTCCAGATGGTCGGGGCAAAACAGCACGCTCGGAAGAACCCCGCGCACACCGGCGGCAGAGCATCTCTTGCCGTTGCGGCTAAACGAGCGCTTACCGTCCTCCGCGCTCAATCCCATATCAAGCACGCGGCCGTCGCCCTCGAGCCTCAGCTCGATCTTGCACGAGCCCACGCCGTCATGGACGAGCTCGGCTGCGGTCGGATGCCTAAACGAGGCGCCGCTCGTCAGCAGCTGCAGCGCCTCTATGAGATTGGTCTTTCCCGCCGCGTTGGGTCCCGCAAGTATCGTCACGCCCTCGTCCAGGGCAAGGTGATAGCTATCGAAGCTGCGGTAGTGCGCGACGGAAAGATCGCGGGCGAACATGGTCATGGCGCAGCGCTAGATGCGGACCGGCATGACCAGGTACAGGTAGTTGATCTTGTCGTAGGACTTAAAGATGCCCGCCTGCGAGTAGCTCTTGAGCTCCAGCGTGATCTCCTTCTCCTTGGACAGGGCATTGAGGCAGCCGAAGATGTAGTGGTAGTTGAAGGCGATGGTACCCGACTCGCCCTCGGCCTCGACATCGATCGTCTCCTGCGCAAGGTCCTGGTCATTGGAAATGGAGGACAGGCCCATCTGCCCGTTCTCGACATCGATCTCGAACTTGACGGCGGGGTTGGCGCTCGCGATAACGGCCACGCGCTTGAGGGCGGCGTTAAAGGCGGCGACGTCGATCTTGACGCTCGTCACGCACGAATCGGGGATGAGCTGCTTGTAGTTGGGGTACACGCCCTCGATGCGACGCGACACGTAGGTGGTGTTGCCGGCCTCGAAGACGACCTGGGTGTCGGTAGCCCCGATCATGATGGTCGCTTGGCTGGCCATGATGTTCAGCGCGTCGTTAAAGGCGTCAGCCGGAACGTTGAGCTCAAAGGAGCCCTCGAGGGTCGAGGTCTCGACCTGCGTATCGCACACGGCCAAGCGGAAGGAATCGGTCGCTACCAGGCGTACGGTGTTGTTCTCGACCTTCATGTGCACGCCGCCCAGGATGGGGCGAGCCTTGTCGGTCGAGGTGACGCGCCACACGCGGCCGACCATTTCGGACAAGACATCGGTCGGCAGCTCCACGGCACTCTCGATGGCATAGGCCGGAAACTCGGGGAAGTCATTGGCATCGAGCGTGTTCAGCCTAAAAGAGCTCTTCTCGCAACCAATCAGCACCTGGCGCTCGGACAGCTCAAAGGTGACCGGGGCATCGGGGAGGGTCTTGGTGATATTGGAGAGCATCTTACAGGGGATAACCATCTCGCCCTCTTCTTCGACATGCGCCGCGATGCGATGACGGATCGAGATGGTGTAGTTAGAGGTCTGGAATTCCAAGATGCCGTCTTGGGCCTTAACGAGCACGCCCGACAGGATGGGGAGGGTGGATGCCGAAGCGACACCCTTCATAACGACGCCGATGGCTTGTGTAAGCGAGCTCTGGCTGACGGTGAACTTCATCTTTTAATACCTTTCTATAGATATAAATATCTTAATAATAGTAATAGCACTGACGAAACTGTTGATTACTCCCAAAGACGCAGGTCAGACCCAGAAAGAGAATCGACAGCAACCTGTGTGCAACAGGGGTGGTTTTCCACGTTCAAAATCTGCGCAAAACTTTTCATCACCGCGGGTTGGGTTTTAGACACCTTATGCCCGTGGTTTCGACAAGTTTTCAACAGGTGTCTCTATTTCCCTACGAGCGCAGTGTAATTTTATCGCGCAGCGACTTGAGGTCTTCGGTGACGGTGCGGTCTTCCTGGATCATCTTCTGGACCTTTTTGTAGCTCGTGCTGACGGTCGAGTGGTTGCGGTTGCCAAATTCGGCGCCCACCGCCGTGGTCGTCATCTCGCACATCTCGATGGCCAGATAGATGGCAATATGGCGTGCTTTGGCGATATTGGCGTTGCGACGCGGGCCGATGAGCTCCTCGTGCGTCACGCCGTACTGCTCTTCGATGACGGACTGAACCGTCTGGACGTTGATCTTTTTGGCCGATGTGTCGAAGTACTGGCTGGCGATGGCGTCGATATCGTCAAAGGTGAGCTCCCCGCCCTCGCGCTCGCGGTCGCCCGCCTCGCCGGCGCAGCGCTCGCAAAAGCTCTCGAGTTCGCGGATGTTGGTGCCCGAGACCTCGGCCATGTGTTTAAAGTGCTCGTCGGTCAGGTGCCCGCCGTCGCCCCCATAGGCCGCCAGCAGCGAGTCGTCGCCTGCCTCGGGAGCGGCGACGATGGTGTTCTCGTAATAGCGCTGCAAGATCTTGTATTTCATCTCGTAGCTGGGCTCTGCGACCAAGCAGAGCATGCCGGCGTTGAAGCGGCTGGTCAGACGCTCGTCCATGCTCAGGTCCTTGGGGGCGCGGTCTGCCGCGATGACGACCTTCTTGTTGTTGCGGATGAACTCGTCCATGAGCTGGAAAAAGTAGTCCACGCTCGCGCGCTTGCCGATGATGTTTTGGATGTCATCGATGATGAGCACGTCCACGCCGTGGTATGCCTGCATGATAGGGGCGTTGCTCTTCTTTTGGCGGTCGAACTCGGTCATCAGGTCGTCCAGATATGCCTGGGAGTTGGCATACTTGACCTTGATCTCGGGCGACTTCTCGGCGAGCTCGTTTTTGATGGCAAGCAGCAGGTGCGTCTTGCCCAGGCCCGATTTGCCGTAGATGAACAGTGATGTGCACGTGCCACGCTCGTCCGCGAGGGCGGCAAACTTGAGTGCCGAGCGATAGGCATGGCTGTTCTCGGGGCCGTAGACAAAGTTCTCAAAGGTAAATTTTGAGTTCGCGGCGAGCGGGGCTCCATCCGCATTCTGCTCGGCCGGTACGGTCGGTGCCGGCATGGGTGAAGCGGGGGGCGCAGCTTGCGTGGACTTAGTCGGCGCTCCGCCCTTCATCTGGTTCATCATGCGACGAAAATCATCGGCCGAGAGCGTGTTCTTGATTGCAATGCCCGAATCCGCGCCCGCCGCT
The DNA here is from genome assembly GCA_900553415.1 of uncultured Collinsella sp. GTDB lineage: Bacteria > Actinomycetota > Coriobacteriia > Coriobacteriales > Coriobacteriaceae > Collinsella. The sequence goes on from USDH01000002.1 coordinate 5,592, forward strand.
GCGTCGTGAGCGATAGGCATGTGCGTGACGGGTGCGTTCGTTGACGTCGCCGCCGCGGTCGGCAACGGTGCCATGGTTTCACGGGAAACATCGCCGTGCTGGTGCTCGATTGTCGGCACGTCGCCTGCGGAGGCCGGCACCGCCGGGGAAGCAGCGGGAGCCGTGGCGGGCGCCGTCGCGGCAGCAGATTCGGCCGTTGCGCCTTGCGGTGCCACGATGTCGAGCGCGATCGGTGCAAAGGCGATTTCTTCCAGATAGGCCTCAATAGTCGGCTGATGCTTTTTGAGCTGCGCGATGGCAAAGCGCGAGGGGGCCTCGATCGTGAGCGTATCTTCGGTCAGGCTTATGGCGCGCGATTGCCCCAGCATGTTGATGAGGCGTGCATCTTGGCCGTCGCGCTGACAAAAGGCGATGGCATCCCCCAGGATGATGCTTGCTTCCTCGTCCACTGTCTCTCCCGTTCTTTAGCTCTGAGCTCGCACGCGAGCGGCGCCGAGTTCGGTCAGATGGTATTTCTGGCCATGCTTGATGACCAAGCCGGCCTGCGCCAAGTCATTGAGCGTGCGTGACCAAGTGGGGGCCGAGTTTCCAAACGCCCTCGCCAGATCGGTTGCACCGCACGCTTGATTTTGCGCCAGATAGCCTAGCGCGGCGTTGCCGCGATCGCTTACGAACACGTCCGGTTGTGGCTGCGCATACTGATTTGCTGCATTAGGATACATCATTTGAGCTGCTGGTTGTTGAGAACTCTGCATCGGCGGCATTTGCTGTTGAAAACTTTGAGGCCACTGTTGGTAAGGCTGCGGAGGCATCTGCTGGGCCCAAGGGTTGTACTGCTGCTGCGGCATCTGCTGGTACGGCTGCTGATATCCCTGCTGGTACTGCTGCGGGAACTGCTGGCCATACCCCAGTGGCGGCATCTGCTGATATGGATATCCCTGTTGGTACGGCTGATAGCCCATTTGCTGGCCACCCGGTGCCCCCGTCGCCTGCTGCATTGCTGCTGCATCCTGATCCGCCAGCGGCATGGTCTCTGGCATGTTTGGCAGCATCGACATCGATGTCGCCTGGGGCTCTTGTGTAGGAAGCATTCCGGGCTGCTGCATCTGTCCCACGGGGGGCTGCATCTGCTGCGTTGCCATGGGCTGCTGCGCAAAAGCTCCCGGCAGGGGATATGTGGGCTGTTCCGTCTCGGGCCGCACGGCAGCGCCGCGTCCGCCGGCACGCTCGATTTCCTGCACGCGTTTAGGGTTCAGGCTTACCGTAACCACGGTGCCGTTGCCCATGTTGTCCTCGATGGATACGGCACCGCCGGCGTTTTCCAAATACTCCTGCACCATGGGAAACCCTGCTCCGGTTCCACGGATATAGCGCTTCATCTTGCTGTTTGCGCTGGTAACGCCAAAGTCGAAAGCGCGTTCCTTGTCGTCGATGCCGGGTCCTTGGTCAGCAAAGCGGATGGTGTCTCCGCCGTCCAGAATCGAGATGATGGGCTCGGCAAAGTGCGCGTGGATAAAGTTTTCGACAATCTCGCGGATGACCATGAGCGAGATATGGCCACCTTGTTCTTTCATGCACTGGTAGACGGTGTTGGTCGTCTCTTCCAAATACGTGCGGACATCTTGCGGATCAATGACGATCACACGCGGTGTCGACAGCATGTCGTCATAGACGGCGATGCGCGCGGCGTACATGGCTTTTGGCGCCTGCGTGGTTGTCTGCTCGCCTTCCTCACGCTCTTCGCGCATGCCGGTGATGTGCTCGTTGTCGGGTGCCGGGTCTCCGGAATCGACCATGGTGTAAAAGTCGTCAGACATGCCGCTCGCAATCTTCCAAAAGGTTTCGAACAAATAGTAGCTCACCGTGCAATGTTTCTCATCTTTCGACAACTTTCCAAAACCTGTTGAAAACTTTGGAAAATGGACGAAAAGTTCTCAACATTGCCAACATGACCTGTTGAAAACTCGATGAAATATCGTGAAAAGTTGCCATGCACCGCTAAATCGAGCTTGGCTTATGGGGGAACCGTGTGAACTGCGTAACCTTTTACCTTTGATTTCTTGACATTTGAACATTGATTTCCCTACAATCTTCAAGCTCACGTGTCTATATCTGCGTCCGCGCCCCCGCGGACACTCGAAATGCAGCAGGAGGAACTTAAGATGAAGCGTACGTATCAGCCTAATAAGCGTAAGCGTGCCAAGACCCATGGCTTCCGTGCCCGTATGGCCACTAAGGGTGGTCGTGCCGTGCTCGCCCGTCGTCGCGCCAAGGGCCGCAAGCGTCTCACTGTCTAGCAGCGATACACACATCTCGCATGAAGACTATTAAGTCTCGGCAAGATTTCGAGCATGTGTTCAGTCAGGGGCGTCGTTTCAATCACCCTCTGATTCGAATGACCATATGTGAATCGGTTGGCGAAGGCGACTCCGGAAGGGTCGCCTTCGTTGGTGCTAAGCGACTCGGTTGTGCCGTCGTGCGCAACCGATCTAAGCGTGTGATGCGCGAGGCCGCCCGCAGCTGCGGATTTCCCGTTGCGGGTTATGACATCATCTTGTTCGCAACTCCCAAGACGAGGGTTTCTTCGCCTCAGGAGATGGACAATGCATTGCGTTCGCTTATGAAACGCGCCGGCGTTGCCGGGGAGGAGCGATGAGCAATCACGTTTTGCGACGTGTTGCCATCGCTCCTATTCGCATATATCAACAGGTTATTTCGCCCTTATTGCCTGACGCCTGCATTTATTACCCAACGTGCTCGCAATACGCCGTCCAGGCGATTGAGAAGCACGGTGTTTTGAGAGGCTGCTGGCTTGCCGTGAGGCGCATCGCTCGCTGCAATCCCCTGCACGTCGGCGGTTATGACCCTGTGCCCTAGCGGGCACTCGCTATCGGAGGAAAACTTACATGTGGGATTGGATCGTTAACATCCTTTTCGAGCTGCTCAAGCTCATCCAGACCTTTGCGGTCGACTGGGGCCTGTCCATCATCATCCTGGTGGTCATCATCCGTCTGCTGCTGACGCCGCTCATGCTCAAGTCGACCAAGTCGACGGCTCGCATGCAGGTGCTGCAGCCCAAGATGCTCGAGATCCAGGAGCGCTATGCCGACGATCCTCAGCGTCAGGCCGAGGAGATGCAGAAGTTCTACAGCGAGAACAAGTTCAATCCGCTGTCCGGCTGCCTGCCGCTTCTGATTCAGATGCCTATCCTGTTTGCCCTGTTTACGCTGCTTCGTAACCTGCCGCAGTACTTTAACGAGGGCACGTTCTCGTTCTTCAACATCCTGCCCGACCTGACCACCACGCCGAGCGCTTCCTTTGCCGATGGCTTTATGGTTGCACTGCCCGCGCTGGTCTGCCTGATCCTGTTCGCCGTTCTGACCCTGATTCCGCAGCTCTATATGTCGCGCAACCAGACCGGCCAGCAGGCTCAGAGCATGCGTATGATGGCCGTTGTCATGACGGTCATGATGCTTTGGATGGGCTGGAGCCTTCCCGTTGGTGTTCTGCTGTACTACGACGTCTCGTCTGCTTGGCAGGTTATCCAGCAGATTTTTGTGACGCAGAAGGTCATCGACAAGGCGAAGGCCGATGAGGAGGAGCGTCTTAAGAACGCGCCGCTGCAGGTTGAGGTCACTCGTCGCGAGAAGAAGCCGCGCCCGCACAAGAAGAAGTAGCGGGATATCAATCTTATTTAGGTACCTAACTTTTGGAGTACGTTATGTCTGAAGAGATCATCGAGGATATGCTTGAGGAGGTTGCCCCGCAGGTCGCGGGCGATTATCCCGAGATTGCACAGCGCTACAAGGCTGGTGAAGAGCTGACCGACGAGGAGCTCGACACCATTGCCGATGTTGCGATTTCCATCCTGCGTTCCATCCTTTCGCACTTCGATGCCGCCAACTCTCCTATCGATGAGTATGAGGGCGACGAGGGTGAGCTGATTCTGGATGTAACGGCTCCCGACCTTGCTGTTCTCATTGGCCGTCATGGTCGCACCCTTGATGCCCTTCAGGTTATGTTCTCTTTGCTGGTGAGCCGCAAGCTTGGCTTTAGGTATCCGGTTGTAGTGGACGTCGAGGGATACAAGAGCCGCCGTCAGGACAAGGTTGCCTCCATGGCTCAGTCTGCAGCCGAGCGTGCCATCCGCACTCATAAGAGTGTTTCGCTTCCGCCCATGAATGCCTATGAGCGTCGACTGGTTCACATTGCACTTCGTGGCAATGATGCCGTCGATACTCATTCTGAGGGTTCTGACCCTGATCGCCATGTGGTGATTGTTGCTCGATAATCTGCTCGAGCTTATGCTAAGGGGACGTGGTTTCCACGCCCCCTTTTTTTGTCAAAAGTTCTCGATACACTGATTTTTGTCAGAAAGGAGCTTTCGTTGTTAGTACTTACTGGTCAGCAGGCTGACGAGATGTTGAGTCGCCTAACTTCCTATTGTAAAGAGTATTCCTTGAGCGTAACTGATGTTGAGCTGAGGAAATGTATTCAACATTTGGATTTGGTTCTGGAAACAAATAAGACAACCAATCTCACCCGTATTCTTAACGTAGAGGATGCTGCCGTACTTCATATCCTCGACTCACTTGTTTTGCTCCCCTATATCAATAAGGCTCCTGAGGGAGCTTTGCTCGATATGGGTACAGGTGCGGGCTTCCCTGGTATTCCGTTAACGCTAGCCACGCATCGTAAAGCTACTTATATTGACTCTGTTGGCAAGAAGGTTGATGCTGTCAATTCCTTTGTCCATGCTCTTGGATTAAAACATGCTCATGCGGTTCATGATCGTCTTGAAGAATATGCTCGAAGCCATAAAAAGCAGTTCTCTGTCGTAACCGCCCGCGCACTGGCCCCTCTACCGATTCTTGTTGAGTATGCGGCTCCGTTCCTCAAGGATGGAGGTCTATTTGTTATCACCAAGGGCAATCCTTCGGATGAGGAGCTTGCTTCCGGCATGTCAGCAGCTAAGATTTGCGGCTTCACTTCGCTTCTGAATGACGCAATCGATTTGCCTGAGGGCTTGGGCCACAGGGAGTTCATTGTTCTTAAGAAGAGTCATCCAGCATCTGTTTCATTGCCTCGTGCAAATGGCATGGCTAAGAAGAATCCGCTTGCCTAGATGTTTCACGTGAAACATAATGGATACTAACAACTTGCAGTGTTTCACGTGAAACATGGCGGTTGATATCGAATCGGAATGTTTCACGTGAAACATCCTCCGTTTGACAGCTTTAATACACACCAGGAGGGACCGTGGGATTTCGCGACGTTAAGCGTTCTAAGAACGCAAAAGACACGCGTATCATTGCAATCATCAATCAAAAAGGCGGCGTCGGTAAGTCAACGACAGCTGTAAATCTTGCAGCAGCACTTGGTGAGCAGGGTCGTAAGACACTGATTGTCGATTTTGATCCGCAGGGAAACAGTACCAGTGGATTTGGAATTGAAAAAGAAGACCTTGATCACTGCATCTATGATGCATTGTTGAATGATGTGCCGGCAGAATCGCTTGTTCTTGATACAAATTGCAAAAAGGTATTTGTAATTCCGGCAACAATTCAGCTTGCAGGCGCAGAAATTGAGCTCGTAAGCGCAATTGCTCGTGAAACCCGCCTCAAAGATTTGCTTGAGCCGATTCAGGACGAGTTCGATTTCATTTTCATTGACTGTCCTCCTTCGCTCGGCCTGCTTACTATCAACGCCTTGACCGCAGCAGACAGCGTTTTGATTCCGATCCAGTGCGAGTATTATGCACTCGAGGGCGTTACGAAGCTGCTTGAGTCAATGAAGATGGTCAAATCACGTCTGAACAAGGGCTTAGACACCTATGGAGTGCTTATGACCATGTATGACTCGCGTACTTCACTATCGAATCAGGTTGTTGAGGAGGTTCAATCCTACTTTGGTGATAAAGCGTTTAAGACGCTAATCCCACGTACGGTTAAAATCTCTGAAGCTCCGTCTTTTGGAGAACCGGTAATTACCTATGCACCTCAGAATAAGGGTGCAAAAGCGTATATGAACCTTGCAAAAGAGGTGATCAAGCGTGCCTAGTGCAAAGAAACGTGGCGGATTGGGACGTGGACTCAATGCTTTGGTCTCAGAGGCCGAGTATGAGACCGGTGGTTCGGCTGCATCGGCTCCAAATGTCGCATCTGAAACGAAACTACCTATTGAGGATATCGTTCCCAACCCTAATCAGCCGCGAATTCACTTTAACGAAACTGAACTTCGCGAGTTGAGCGAGTCAATCCAAGAACATGGCGTTTTGCAGCCTCTTTTGGTTCGCAAGCATGGAAACGGCTATGAGATCATCGCTGGTGAGCGTCGTTACCAGGCGTCGAAGCTTGCTGGTCTTGAGGAGCTGCCTGTCATCATTAAAGATGTTAATGATGAAGAGATGCTGGCTCTTGCTCTTATCGAAAACCTTCAGCGTTCTGATCTGAATCCCGTCGAAGAGGCTAAGGGCTATCGCCAGCTTATCGATGCCAGCGGTATGACCCAGGAAGCATTGTCGAAGGCGGTAAGCAAGTCACGCTCTGCAATTACAAACTCACTGCGTCTTCTCGATCTCCCCGAGGTAGTTCAGCAGATGATTTTTGAGGGCAAACTTACTGCTGGTCATGCACGTGCGATTCTTGCAGTTCCCTATGAGGACGCGCGTATTCGACTTGCAGAGAAGGTTGTTGCGGAGGGCCTTTCCGTAAGAGCGACAGAAAATCTTGCTCCGTTGTTTTCTGCCGGGGAGACACCTAGGACGCCTAGGCCTGCAACGCCTCAGTCTTTTAAAAAGGCTGCCCGTGTGCTTCGTCAGGTATTTAATACCAACGTGCGTGTGAAGAGCTCGCGTGGAAAGAATAAGATTGAGATTGAGTTTAAAGACGAGGAAGAGCTCTCTCGTATTCTTGGCGAAATGATTCAGTTTGATCAAGGAGGCCAAGATGAGGAATAAGATTTTAACTGTGATTGCATTGGCGACGACTGTCGCGGCTGGTGCCTTCGCTGGCTATAAGATCGCGACAGACGATGAACTTCGAGGTCGTTTGCTTCGTGGTGCGCAAGATATCGTCGATACTTCCAAGAAGAAAATGGATGTTATGACCGAAGATGTTGCCATGCGTACTGCTCAGGTAACGAAGAATCCCAAGATTAACCAAGGTTGGGTTAGCAACCAATGGGAAAATGTAGGTTATTAGGTACCTAACAATTACTCAGCATATTTTGAGGGGCCCTTGTCTGATTCATGAGACAAGGACCCCTTATTTTGGCCGTAAAACATGGGACAGGTAGCAGCTAATTCAAAATTAAGGTCAATAAATGAAACGACCCCGGTTGCATATTCTGCAACCGGGGTCGTTCGATGTTTCACATGAAACGTTTTGGGGTGCGACTCCCCTATGCGTTCTTCTGAACTTTGAAGCGCTGCTTCAGCTGTCCGCAAGCGGCGTCAATATCATTACCACGGGAGTTACGAATCGTGGTCTCGATGCCACGGGACTCAAGACGACGCTGAAGATCCTCAACCTTATGAATCGGCGACGGCTTGAGCGGGCTACCCTCGATGTCGTTAAGCTGAATGAGGTTAACGTGGCACAGCGTTCCCTCACAGAAGTCGCAGAGCGCCTGCATCTCGGGATTCGTATCGTTGACGCCTTCGATCATGGCATACTCATAGGTCGGGCGGCGGCCAGTCTTCTCGGTGTAGAGCTGAAGCGCTTCGTGAAGGCGAAGCAGCGTGTACTTCTTAACACCGGGCATGAGCTTATTGCGCGTCGACTGGATGGCGGAATGCAGTGAAACAGCAAGCGTGAACTGCTCGGGGATGTCGGCAAATTTGCGAATACCGGGAATAACGCCACTGGTAGAGACGGTGAGGTGACGAGCGCCGATACCGATGCCATCGGGGTCGTTGAGGATTCGCAGCGCCTTGAGAACCTCGTCGTAGTTGGCAAACGGCTCGCCCTGGCCCATGAAGACAACGCTCGTGGCGCGCTCGCCAAAGTCGTTGGATACATGAAGTACCTGGTCGACGATCTCTTGAGCGGTCAGAGAGCGCTTGAGGCCGTTGAGACCGGTAGCGCAAAAGGCACAGCCCATGCCGCAGCCTGCCTGGGTGGAAACGCAGACGGAAAGCTTGTTACGACGGGGCATGCCGACAGTCTCGACGGAAACGCCGTCGTGGTACTCGAGCAGATACTTGCGCGAGCCATCTTTGGAAACCTGCTTGGTGATTTCAGTCGGCGTATCAAAGGCAAAAGCCTCTTTAAGCTGCTCACGGAAAGCCTTGGGAAGGTTGGTCATATCGTCAAACGAACAAACGTTCTTCTCGAAGACCCATTCGATAAGCTGCTTCGCGCGGAAGGCGGGCTGGCCAAGTTCGGCCACGAGCTCGCGAATATCGTTTTGGCTCAAGTCGCGAATGTCCTGAGATTTAGTCCTGGGATTCATGGAAGCCTTTCGATTTTGGGGAAACGTAGAGGGTATCGCTACAATATGGTATCAGCTGCAGAAATTATAGAGGAGGAGTCTGCCCATGCCGGGTAAAAGCCTAGAGAACATGCACGTAGCGGTCTTGGCGGGCGGTCATTCCGCCGAGCGCGAGATTTCGCTCGATTCGGGAAAGAACGTTGTGGTGGCACTGAAGGAAGCCGGCTACACCTCGGTGGAGCTGCTCGATACGGCCGCTGATGACTTTATGGTAACCATGGCAACCGGCGGCTTTGACGTGGCGTTTATCGCCATGCACGGTGCCGGCGGCGAGGATGGTGCCATGCAGGGCGCCATGGAGACCCTGGGTATCCCCTACACGGCCTCGGGCGTACTTGCCAGCGCCTGCGGTGCCGACAAGGAGGTCTCTAAGCTCCTATACGCCAAGGCGGGCATTCCCATTGCCCCCGGCCTTGCGCTCGAGGTGGGCGATGAAGTCGATATCGATCATATCGTCGAGGTTTGTGGCGAGCGCTGCTTTGTGAAGCCGGCCGTCAACGGTTCCAGCTATGGCATTTCCCTGGTCCATGAGCCCTCCGAGCTGCCCGCGGCAATTGCCAAGGCGTTTGAGTACGGCGACAAAGTGCTGGTCGAGAAGTGCATCGAGGGTACCGAGATCACCGTCGGCGTATACGGCGAAGATGACGTACGCGCCCTGCCGATTGTCGAGATTCGTAAGCCCGAGGACTGCGAGTTCTACGATCTGGACGTGAAGTATGTCGACCCTACGGACATCCATCGTATTCCGGCGCAGATTTCACCCGAGAATTACGCTCGCGCTCAGGAACTTGCCTGTGCCGCTCACAAGGCCCTCGGTTGCCTGGGTATCTCGCGCAGCGACTTTATTGTGAGCGAGGACGGCCCCGTTATCCTCGAGACCAATACCATTCCCGGCATGACCGATACGTCGCTGTATCCGGATGAGATTCGCCACACAGACGACATGACGTTCCCGCAGGTCTGTGACAGCCTGATCCGTATGGGCCTTCGTCGAGCGGGCATTGCATGCTAATCGAGGACGCGGTTTCGTCAGGAACGCCGCAGTTTGTCATCGACTCCTATGCCACGCTTGCCGACCGCGCCAAAACGCAGTCCTTCGGCCTTATCGAGGAAGATGTGATCGTCCTCGATACCGAGACCACGGGTCTTTCGGTGCAGGACAACGAGCTGATCGAGATCTCGGCGGCCCGTCTTTCGGGCCGCGAGGTCATCGACCGCTTCGATACCTTCGTGCATCCCAAGCAACTGATTCCCACCGAGATTACCGAGCTCACGAGCATTACAAATGCCGATGTGGCAGATGCCCCGTCGGCCGTTGAGGCCGTCGCCGCTCTCGCCGATTTTGTCGGTGGTTGCCCGGTGATCGCACATAACGCCACGTTCGACCGCTCGTTTATCGAGTCGGTCAAAGGCGGCGTCAACGTGAGCGATATTTGGATCGATTCGCTGGCGCTGTCGCGCATCGCGCTTCCGCGCCTGGCCTCGCACAAGCTGTCTTTTATGGCCGATCTGTTTGGCTGTGACTCGGTATCACACCGTGCCAATGCCGACGTCGACGCCCTGTGTGGCGTATGGCGCGTGTTGCTCGTGGCGCTCACCGACTTGCCTCAGGGCCTTATGGCGCGCCTAGCCGACATGCATCCGGACGTGCCTTGGTCCTATCGTCCTATCTTCTCATTCTTGGCAGGGCAGAACCCTGGTTCTATCTTCTCTCTCAGCGCCGCTCGTGCTGACGTCCTCAAGGCCGATCGCGCCGACGATCGGGTGGACGCCGACGAACTGCCGGTCCTCAAGATGCCGAGTCGTGAGGGGATTGAGGCAGACTATGCGCCAGGTGGCCTGGTCAATCGCATGTATCCCACCTACGAGCCGCGTGATGAGCAGATCGCGATGGCGCTCGAGGTCCGCGATGCGCTGGTCACGGGCACTCATCGTGTAATTGAGGCGGGCACGGGCGTCGGCAAATCGATGGCCTATCTGGTGCCTTTTGCCGAGGCAGCGCGCCGTAACAACATCACGGTTGGTATTGCGACCAAATCGAACAATCTTGCCGACCAGCTCATGTACCATGAGCTGCCAAAACTTGCCGAGCAACTGGACGGTGGTCTGTCATTTTGCGCTCTCAAGGGCTATGACCACTATCCGTGCCTGCGCAAGCTTGAGCGCATGAGCCGCAGCCAGGTCGAGATTACCACCAAGCGCGATCCGGCGGACACGCTCACGGCGGTCGCGGTCATTATGGCGTACGTCTGCCAATCAGCCGATGGCGACCTCGACTCGCTCGGCATTCGGTGGCGCAGCGTCAACCGCCCCGACTTTACGACGGCCTCGCGCGAGTGTGCTCGTCGCCTCTGCCCGTTTTTCCCTGATAAATGTTTGGTCCACGGCGCTCGCCGTCGTGCGGCGCATGCCGATGTGGTGGTCACCAACCATTCCCTGCTGTTCCGCAACGTCGCGGCCGAGGGCAGGATTTTGCCGCCGATTCGTCATTGGGTAATCGACGAGGCCCATTCCATCGAGCGCGAGGCGCGCCGCCAGTGGGCGCGCGTGGTGTCGGCGGACGAATCACGCGTTCTGTTTGAGCGCCTGGGTGGCTCGAGCACCGGCGCGCTAAGCCAGGTTTCCCGTGATTTGGCAACCTCCGAGGGCTCTACGCTCTACCTGGGCCTTACTGCCAAGGCGACGTCGACGGTTGCGCGCGCGAGCATGGCAATCGCCGACGTGTTCGACGGCGTTCGCGAGCTCGGCCGCCGTGCCCGTGGGGGTTATGACAATGCCAATCTATGGATTGGCCCCGAGTTGCGCGAATCTGACGACTGGCATGATTTCTTACAGTCGGCCTACACTGCCATCGACGCATTGGAACAGGCTGACAAGAGCGTCGACGCGCTGGTGCAAGCCGTCGCCGCCGACAAGCCCGAGGTTGTTGTCGACCTGGGCGATATCTCACGCCGCCTGCACGAGCTGGCCGAGAACCTCAAACTCATCATTGATGGCACCGATGAACACTACGTGTATTCGCTGCAGGTCAATCGCAGGTTGCGTGCCGGCGGAGAGTCGATGACCGCAGAGCGCATCGATATTGGCGAGGCCTTGGCAACCGAGTGGCTGCCCGAGGTTCACACGGCTATCTTTGCCTCGGCGACTATGACGGTGTCCAAAAGCTTTGAACACTTTAACCATGCGGTCGGCCTCGATCGCATCGGTGCTTCAACATCCTCATCGCTGCACTTGGACTCGAGCTACGACTTCGATTCGAACATGGCTGTAGTCGTTGCGGGCGATATCCCCGATCCGCGCGATCGTGAGAGCTATCTTACGGCGCTCGAGCGCGTGCTGGTCGACGCCCATCTTGCCATGGGCGGATCGGTGCTCACGTTGTTCACCAATCGGCGCGACATGGAGGACCTATACGCCCGCGTTGAGCCCAAGATGGCCCGTGCGGGTCTGGAGCTCAACTGCCAGCAGCGCAACTCATCTCCTCGTCGCCTGCGCGACCGGTTTATCAACGAGCCGACCTCGTCGCTTTTTGCGCTTAAGGCCTTCTGGGAGGGGTTTGACGCCAGCGGCGAGACGCTGCGCTGCGTCATCATTCCCAAGCTGCCGTTCTCGAGCCCCACGGACCCGCTCTCGTGCGAGCGCAACCTGCGCGAAGACCGCGCTTGGGCGCGCTATTCGCTGCCCGAGGCGGTGCTCGAGGTTAAGCAGGCGGCCGGCCGCCTTATCCGCTCGTCGACCGATTGCGGCGTGCTGATTCTGGCCGACCCGCGCCTGGTGACGAAGGGCTACGGGAAGAAGTTCTTAACGTCGCTGCCCACGAGCTCCTACCAGCGCATCGAATCTGCGCAGATCGGTCACTATCTGCAACTGTGGCGCGCACACCACGAGCGGCGGCGCTAAAGCGGACAGACGAGGGTTTTTGCCATATCGCACAGACGCTTTGACAGGGCGGGGTCATCCAAGATGCGGATGGCTCCGCCCGCTGCGATTATCTGGCTCAGTAGCCAACGCTCGGAGCCGTAATGCACGGTCACCGTTGCCATGTCTGCCCCGCTGCGCTCGATTAGGGTGATGCCGGCCCAGTCCAGATGCTCCGCCATATCGAATGGCATCAAGAGCTTTGCGCTACGCTGCGTCCGGGCAAGGGAATCGTGGAGGGATGCGACGCCCGGTGTGTGAGGCACGACGGAGTCTTCCGTCAAGGTGAGTCCCTCGATTTTATCCATGCGATAGGTGCGCTGCTCATCGACCGCGATGTCCCAGGCAATCAGATATGTTTGGTCGCCGTTTGCTGTAATGCGCAAGGGGTCGACCAGACGCTCGCGTGGCCGCGCATCGTCCATCGAGCGATACGAGATGCGGCAACGAACACCGTCCTGAATGGCGCAGCTCAGCTGCTGCCAGTGCGACCCGTGGTTGACGGTGTCAAAGACGCGCTGGTTATAGCCGAGCTCTTCGGGTAGAAGGGCATGTCGAATCCGAGCTGCCGTCTGCGGCTCGATCCCCAACGATTCAAGTTCATGGTTGAGCACAGCGCCTTCGGCGGCACTCAGGCGCAGCGGTAGCACACGTCCGGCGTCACCGGTGAGGACCACACGCTCGCCGTGGCATTCGCAGATGATGCGCGCACCCGATTCTCGGTCCGCGAGCGTCGAGACGATCTCGAGAATCTCGTCGAGCGATACTCCCGTGATGTCAAAGCGGCCGCAAATCTCGGTTCGTGTCATGCCGCTCTCGCCGGCGGCGTAGAGGGCCTCCATGATGTCGATGGCGCGAGAGAGCCTCTGCTCGCTGGTGAGTTTACGCACGGGCATGCTCGTGCACCGTCCTTTCGATGAGGTGGTTCCACGCCTGTTTGAGCGATTTGGGGGCCACGGGTCTCATGCCGTCCATGGCGTGGGCCATGCAAAATGAGGCGGCGGCTTCAAGATTGCGCACGTCAACGGTCCAAGTCCATCCCGCATCGGTGTGTGCGAGCTCACCTCGCCCGCGCGTGAGACCGTTGATCATATCGATCTGCGTCTGAGGGGCGAACGAGAACGTGGCTGCAACGGGCGGTCGGTCGGCAAAATCGAATTCAAAGAACAGATAGTCGTTGAGATTGAAGTCCGCAGGGATGGCGTAGGCCTTCGAAGGACGCCAAGCGCGAACGATGCGGTCGCAGCGGAATGTCCTGATGTCGTCGGTGACATTGTCGAGGCCGCAGAAGTACGCCACGCCCTCGCGCTCGAACATGCCGTAGACGCAGACGGTACGTTCCTTCTGCTCGCCGCGTCCGTTCTGATATAAAAATCGCAGCGCGCATCGCTCGGCAAAGGCGCTCCATACCGCATCGACGGTGGGAGAGCGGCGGATCGGCGCTTCGTCCACCGCCGACATGCCGGTGAGGTAGGCAATCTTGGAACGAATATCGGCAAGCGGCGCGGCAAAAGTGGATGAGCCGGCCGCTATTGTCTGGTCGATAGCGTTGAGCAGGATATCGGCGTCGTCTGCGGTGATGAGGCCGCCTGCAGCAAACGTGTGCTCGCGGTCGATTGTCCACGAGCTTTCCTCGGTCTCCTGCGCACCGGCGGGGCGAACCTCCTTGATTAAGATGCCACGCTCGAGCAGTTTGTCACGATCGCGCCGAAACTTGCGCTTATCCGAGTCGATATTGCCCGAGCCATATCCCAGGTCAGAATCCAAGACGATCTGCTCGGTCGTCAGCGGTTCGGGGGAGCTGTTGAGCACAAAGAAAAGATTGAGGATACGCTGAGCCGTTTTATCGAAACTTGGCTCCGAATTTCCCTTTTTAATTGTCGCGGTCGCGTCGCTTGCCGTCATAGAGTCCTCGCATGAGAAGGTGGTTTGCTGCCATGATTTTAGTCCGATATGGAGATTAGGCTATATCCTTGTCCGCTCGGGGCGTTAAGATGGCCCGAATTCGGTCGTTTGCGCTCGCTCGGGGTATACTTTCGACTATATACGGTTCTAATGTGCATGCATTGGGCCTATTTGTCGGATTATGGATGTGGAGCGCACATGGCGAACACCCAGAACTATATTAACCACCTGCTGCAGAACACCGGCATTACGCCGGCATGCAGCGAAGAAGAGCGCTTGGCTGCCGAGGATATCGCTCAGATCTTCCGCAACCACGGCTTTGATCCCGAGGTTCAGGAGTTCAATGCCCCGGCGCCCAGCAGGTTGGCATTTGCCGTTACCGGTATTCTTGCGTTTGCCGGCGCCCTGCTGATGGGCATCGGCGGCGGTATCGGCTTGGTCGGCACCTTGCTGGCCATTGTCGGCGCCGTACTCTACGTGCTCGAGCGCACGGGCCACCCCGTGGTTTCGCGCCTGGGCAAGACGGGCGTGAGCCAAAATGTCATCGCCTACCACAAGGCCTCGGGCCCGCTTGCGTCTCCGCGCAACCGCCCGGTGGTCGTTGTCACACACTACGACTCTCCCCGTGCTGAGCTGCTCGCCCGCGAGCCCTATGCTTCGTATCGTGCGCTCATCGCCAAGCTGTTGCCCGTTGCCACGGTTGCCCCCGCTGCCGTTGCCATCCTGCGTATCCTGCCGCTCCCCGGCGCGCTCAAGGTTCTGCTGTGGATTGTCGCGATCCTCGCTTCCCTCGTTGCACTTGCCAACGCGGCAAACATCATCTCTAACCGCCACATTCTTCCCTATACGTCCGGTGCGGTGTGCAACAAGTCTTCTGTCGCCGCTATGCTCGGTGTTATGGACAACGTTGCTCCTTTCCAGGGCGAAAACGAGTTTCCCGACGATGTTCCGTTCGATACCTATTTTGGGGAGCAGAAACGTCGTGCCGAGGAAATGGCGCGCGCAGCGGCGGAGTATGCCGCGGCCCAGCAGCAAAACGACTACGGCAACACCATCGAGTATGAAGAGCCTACCTACGTCGAGGACGAGTTCGGTCAGCCGATTGCTCCCGACGCTCAAACCGAGCCCGAACAGGGCGAGGCTTTCGACGAGCAGATCGAGGGCTTTGAGGGTGCGTCTGCCGACGAGACGCTGATTGGCGCCATCGTGCCCGAGGATCAGAATCAGGCTGTCCAGGACGAAGAGCTCAATGACGAGGTTCCCGCTGCCGAGCCGGCGGAGGAGCCTGCTGCGGCCGAGCCCAAGCTCTATCGCAATGCCGCCGGCAACATCCGCTTTGGTTCGGATGCCATCCGTGCGCTCGGAATGCTTCCCGAGTCCTGCACGCTCGATTACGAGGAGGGCGAGGAGCCGACGTTTGAGCCCGAGCCTGCCCCCGTCGTGACCGTGGATGATGAGTCTGCCGCGGTTACCGCTGCCGCTGCCGAGCCCGAGGCGGTGTCCGCGATCGATTCCGCGGCAGGACTGGACATTTTGGCTCCCGCCGCGCCGGCGCAAGACGTTGTGGATGAGTTTGACGACGATTACGTTGAACAGCCGAGGCGCGTGTCTTACGAGAGCGATACGGATTTCTCGGCCGAGATTCCCGCGGCAACGCCCCATGCCGATATTGCATCCGCGTTCTCTTCGATTGGCGCCAGCGCTTCCAACTTCTTTAAGGGTGCGCTTGCAAAGGGCAAGAAATTTGTCGACGATTTCGAGGAGAAGCGCGCTGCCGCACGCGAGGCTGCCGAGCAGGATGCTATCGCTCAGCAGCAGGCAGCCGAGGCGGCACGTGAGCGCGCGGCGCAAGAGTTCGAGCAGAACGAGGCTATGCAGTCCGTGCCCGTCGATGCCGCCGAAGCTACAACGTCCTTTGAGTCCCAGCAGCCGACGTCCGCGGATGTTGTTGAGGCGACGACGTCTTTCGAAGCTCAGCAGCACGTCGATAGCACCATGTCGTTTGATGCCGCGCAGTTCGATTCCACGATAACGTTTGAAAAGCAAGGCACCGCGATTGCCGAGCCCCTTCCTGTTTCCGATGAGCAGGGCGACGCGGCAGACGATGACGAGCCTATTGATGCTGCCGAAATCCAAGATGCCGCCGAGGACGAGCCCGTCGAGGCCAACTTTGACGAAGAGCAATACGCGACAGCCGAGCAAGATGATTCGACCGAGGTCGAGCAGGAGGAAGTGCCTGTGGTTTCCGAGGCTCTCGAGACAGATGAGTCGAGGCCTTACTCCACGCAGATTTTCACCATGCCGACCCCGAGTGGTTCCGGTGCCACGGTTGCCGATGTTGCTCCCACCCAGGACGAAACGGTCGATTCCCTTATGGCCCAGATTTCCTCCCAGGCATCACCGCGTCCGCAGATGAATGTTCCCGATCCGGCGTCGGCTCCGTCGCCTGCACCTTCCTCGTCTCCGCTGGCTTCGGTCCCCGATCCGTCGCTGCCGTCGATGAAGCAGGCAAACGTTGCGTCTCGCACGTCGCTGTTCGACCTTCCCGATCCCTCCGCACAGGTCAACGACCCCTTCGCTACCGCTCAGGGTCCCGAACCCACATCGGCACCCGTTGTGCCTCCTATGCCCGTTGCGTCGGGCGCTCAGCCGATCGAGACCATTTCGGCTCCCGCCCCGGCGGCACCCAAGTCTCGCAAGCGCGGCCTGGGCGGCCTGTTCGGTCGTAAAAAGAAAAACGAACAGGACAGCATGAGTGATTGGCTGGGCGTCGAAGACGATTAC
Organism: uncultured Collinsella sp.; assembly: GCA_900553415.1. Lineage (GTDB taxonomy): Bacteria > Actinomycetota > Coriobacteriia > Coriobacteriales > Coriobacteriaceae > Collinsella. The sequence continues at coordinate 22,692 of USDH01000002.1, forward strand.
GATGCCAAGAAGTCCGGTCGCGGCATCGGTTCGTGGGATAATTTCGAGGACGATAACGATGGCTGGAAGGGCGGCGCTACGTCTTCCGACGGCGCTTCTTCCGAAGATATGCTCTCGGCTGTCGCCTCTATGGGCGATGATGAGCTGCTCGGTCACGATATCTGGTTTGTGGCAACGGGTGCCTCGGATTGTGATGGCGCTGGCATGAAGGCCTTCTTGGCTTCGCATCGCGATAAGCTCCGCGGCGTATTCTTCATCAATCTTGAATCCGTCGGCGCCGGTAGGCTTTCGGTGGTGACGGTTGAGGGCGAACAGCAGCTGCTCAAGGGCGATCGCCGCATCATGAACCTGGTCAGCAAGGTGTGCAAGTCGTTCCATGTCGATTGTGGCGCGCTCGAGATGCCCTATGCCAAGACCGATGCCTATGCCGCGCTCGAGGCGAGCCGCCGAGCCCTCACCATCGCCGGCGTGGACGGCACGCGCCTGGCTTGCGCTCGTACCGAGGACGACCTGCCCCACAATGTCAACCCGACGAACATTGCCACGGTATCCGAGGTCGTGACCGAGGTTATCCGCCGTTCGTAGACGGAGCTCTAAGGAGTCAACGTGTTTTCGTATATTAAGCGCCATTGGCCTGTCTACGTGATTTTGACCTTGATCGCCATTGCGTTAGGATTTGGGGCTGCCTACATCGTGGGTGCGAAGGGCTCGACCCCCGCCTCCGCAATCAGCGAAGAGGTGGAGCAAGAACAGAGTACGGGTGCCGATGGGATTCCTGAGTCCGAGCAGGCAATCGTTGATGGTGGATCTTCGTCTGCAGAGTAGATACGGCGATTTAAATGATTGAAAGCGGGCGAGCCGGGGGACTGGCTCCCCCCGCTTTTTTATCGCGCTAGCGCTTCTTTGGGATCGACCTAAGGCGAGCGAACCATAAGGCTGCGGCACCCGAGGTCAGAAGCGCGGTGATGCAGGCGGCGATGGGAACTGATCCTGTTGCCGGTAGGTCCTGCGGTAGGGTACAGCGTTGAATGACACGGTCCTCGTCATGTGACTCAAGTTTATCGCCGCCGCCGTTGCGGCAAAGATCGACGCGTGCGCTGTTGGTGAGTGCAGTTTGGGGTGTGTAAGCCGACGTTGCCTGCATGTGCACGACTGCGCCCCGAGCATCTGTGCCAAGGATTGCTTTGGCATCGTCAAGGTCGTCGTGCTCATCTTTGAGATCATCGCGGGTCCAAGAATCCACATCGCTTCGAGTCGTAAAGTCGGCGGCTACTGCACCGTATTCAATGCGAATGCCCGTTACGACGGTATTGGATGCAAGGTCAAGTTCTTTCGCCTCGAGTGTGGTGGATTCCGTGGTCGAGACATCCGCCTTCCAGAGGTGCCAGCCGTCGTAATCGACGAGGCGGCAATCCTCACCCAGACTCTCTTTTACTTCGTCGGACTCAAGCCAAGGATTTTCGTGCCCATCGTCAAGCGTCGCGTTTGCCGGCCCATCGGCGTCTGTCGAGTCCAACGGCGTCGTGCGATACCACACGTTGCACAGACCGTTGAGGTCGCCGATGGCGACGGGGGTTTCGATTGAGACGAATCTCGCCGTGCCGTCTTTGGCACACTCAAGATCATCGGTAATCGTAAACTCATCAACCCAGGTAGCTGAATCGTTTCGAGCGTCGATGGTATAGGAGAAAAGTCCGTCCGTATTGGTTTGCGTCGCGGCGCGATTTTTACCATCGCCGTTGGCCAGCAGACCCTTCCCGATAGGTTGGACAAGTTCCTGACGCTTGTCGACCTGTCCTTTGATCTCGATGGGCGCATCCTTCATCGCGACGGATTGGACTTCTCCCGTATCCTTTATTTCAAACGTTATCTCCTCGGCAAGGTCATAGGTCCGCGGAGACATCGTTTCGCGCAACGAGTAGGTGCCGGGTGCAAGATGTTCGATGCGGTGCGGCTTGTCGGATGAGGTCCAGGAGTCTATTTCGGTTTTATCGGGACCATATAAGGTGAGTTGTGCGCCTTTCACTTCCTGCTCTCCGCTTGCATCGACCTTGGAGATACCAACCTTGGTGTAATTGTCGGATACGTTAAGCCGTGCTTCCACAACGGGTGTTTTCTGGTCGGCATAGGTAAGGTCGACGATATGGGTTGTCTGATCGAGTAAGAAGCCGGTCGGCGCTTGAGTCTCGACAACCTCGTAGCGTGCGGTGCCAGATCCCAGCGGGAGGTCGTCCGCGCGTGCTTCTCCAGTTTCATCCGTTGTGACGGTAGCGACAGTCTCACCGTCGAGCGCGGCAATGCTACCGTCGGGGCGCACGATATCACCCGAGGCACGGATCTCAAAGATGGCGCCCGCGAGGCTGCTGCCGTCTACGGCATCGGTTTTAACGATCCTGATGTTTCCGGTCGCGGCGTGGTCATAATACGAGGCGATTACAACGGGCGTTAGGTTCATGTCGGCGGGTATGTTTATCTCGATCTCTTTGCCGACAAGATAGGGCTCTTTGGCCGAAGTTTCGCGTACATAATAGGTGCCCGGCACGAGCGATTCGGGCAGTGTGACGGTCCCGGTCGCGTCAGTCGTAAAGGTGTCCATTACGTTATGTGCTGGATACCAGCAAGTTTGTGAGACAGGTTTGTGATTGCTGTCGAGGAGTTGGAAGGTGAATCCGGCTAGGGGAACAGAAGCGCCTGTTTGGGCATCGCGTTTTACAATCTGGAGATGCGTCGACAGAGCGTGGTTGTCCACGATATATTGAAGCTCGGCGCCGTCGGAAATCTGATTGGCCCCGACGGTCCATTCCCCTGCACGTTTAAAACCCTCGGGGACGGTTTCCGGAACCTCGCGAACCGTGTAGCCGGCGCGGTCGTATGGGATGGCTCCGTGGACACCGCCAGGCCGCTTGCCTGCGCCGAACCATGCTTCGGGCTGATCTTTGGTGGAGGCAAAGCCATAGATGTTTGTGGTCAGTGTGCCAACAACCTGCTGAGAGCTGTTGCTGACAACCTCAAAGACAACACCTCCTGCCGGCTGCTCCAGGCCGGATTGATCGCTATTGCCGTAGTCCTTGAATTTGGAAATCTCAAGGTCAAACGCAATGGGGATATCGGAAACTCGCGATTCGATCTCGACCACGCCTGAATCACCGAGCTGGTCGGCTCCAACGGTATAGGACCAGCTGTCGTTGGCTGGCAGGTAGCCCTCGGGGGCTTTTGACTCATAGATGGTAAAGGTTCCTAGGGGGACATCGGTGAGGGTAGCTCGACCGCTTTCATCGGTTGTGAGGGTTTGCGCCCATCCGGGGGTGGATTGCGACACGCACGTGAACTCTGCTCCCGCAAGTGAAGCTCCAGCCTGGGGTCCGGCATTCGTCGCGGCATCGAGTTTTACGACATGCAGGGTGATGGTGCCGGGTTGTTCATCAACGGCGACCTGTCCACCGTCATTCCCCGCGGTAAAGGCGATGCGATCACGACGGGGGACATAGCCGGCCGGCGCCTTTGTTTCAACTAGGTAGTATGCCGTGTTGGGCAGAAGTGCTGCCTGCGCTCGACCGTTGCTGTCCATCTGGATGGTGCCGACACGCGCGCCGCTGGCGCTCTCAAAAACATCGAATGTTGCCCCGGTAAACTGATAGGTATTGTTTCCGCTGGTAATAACGGTGCTAGCAGACTGCTTTTGGAAGGAAACAGAGACCGCCGGCAGTACATAGAGCATGTCTTGACGTTTGCTGCCGCCCGATACGGCTCCTAGATAGCGCCGCGCGCGGTGCGGAGCGGCTTTGATGCTTCCTGATTTTGCGCTGTCGTGGAGCCACCGCGCAGCCGCCACGACTTCATTGTCGGCGGTAAAGTGCCCACTCTTGGTTTTGCCCTGAGCGGTCGTGTAGGAGTAGGTGCCGTCGACATGGGTAGTGCCGTTGAGCATCCATACGGCAAGCTGGGTGGCGGCGCGGGCGCGATCGGGTGAAAGATGGTAACCGCCAAACGACGCGGCGGTAGGATATCCGTGACAAACGATTGCTGCGAACTCGTCGTCGAGCCACACCCAGCCTTGATCAAAGTTGAGCCATGGGCCGCCCGGCTTGGTGGGGCCGGGACGCTCCTGGTTCATGCAGTAGGCAATCGAGGCGTCTTGAGCTTCATACTTGCCGATAAAGAAGGGCCCACAATTATCGCTGATAGTGCGGAAGCCGAGCTGGTCGTAGCCATCGACGGCAAATGCGGCTCCCGGTGCCAGGCAGCCGAAAAGCAGGAAGAGGAGCAGGAGCAGCGGACCTGTTGCGATTGCGCTGTGGACAGAGTGCGTGGGTGCGTTGGACATGGCTGCTCCTTATCCTTCGTGCGCCGCACGGGGAGGCTGCGACGCGTAGGATGAGGCTACCCCCGAGGTTCATGCGGGTAAGTACCGGAGCCTGACCAAAAGCTTGCCCAATTCCTGACAAATTGAGCTCAAATACAACAATCAAGCAAAAGCGCAGGTAGAAGATAAGGGGAACAGGAAGTCAAAGGTCCTCGTCTCCACAATTGACGCGATTTTCAAACGAATCTCCACAGCTAAAACAAGCATCGCCACCCTTGTATCGAACAAGACAACCGCGTTATACTATCCCCCACATATGCGGGCATCGCCAAGTGGTAAGGCATCAGCTTCCCAAGCTGACACTCGCGGGTTCGAGTCCCGTTGCCCGCTCCAGTTAAGAGCACAAGCACGGCACCATCACGGTGCCGTGCTTTTTTCAATAAAGCGCCGGGACTCGAACCCGACAGGGTACGAGCGTTAAATAAACGCGAAGCGTTTATAGCGAGCAGGCGAAGGCGCCGGCAGGCGCCTGAAGCCGGTGCGGATTTGCGAAGCAAATACGCGGACGTCCTCTCGGCCGCTCCAATTCCAAAATGTTAGGTTCATGCCTGCTGCCCATACTTGCACCTGCGCACGGTACAATGGTTGGGTTACGACCAACGTGCCAATAACCAAAAAGGAGCCGCTATGATCGATCGCTATACCCGCCCGGAGATGGGACACATCTTCTCCCTCGAGAACAAGTACGCCATTTGGCAGGAAATCGAGGTTCTGGCCTGCGAGGCCCAGGCGGAGCTCGGCAAGATCGGTATTTCCAAAGACGAGGCCCAGTGGATCCGCGACCATGCCAACTTTGAGAAGGCGAAGGTCGATGAGATCGAGGAAGTCACGCGCCACGACGTCATTGCCTTCCTGACCAACATGAAGGAATACATCGATGCCGATGTTCCCGCGGGCGACCCCAAGCCCAGCCGCTGGGTTCACTATGGCATGACCAGCTCCGATCTGGGCGACACGGCCCTGTGCTACCAGCTCACCCAGGCCTGCGACCTGATCATCGAGGACGTCAAGAAGCTCGGCGAGATTTGCAAGCGTCGCGCTTTCGAGGAGCGCAATACGCTCTGTGCCGGCCGCACTCATGGCATCCACGCCGAGCCGATGACCTTCGGCATGAAGTTTGGCTCTTGGGCCTGGGAGCTCAAGCGCGATCTGGATCGTCTTGAGGACGCCCGCAAGAATGTTGCCTTCGGTGCCATCTCCGGTGCCGTCGGCACCTACAGCTCCATCGAGCCGTTTGTCGAGGAATATGTCTGCGAGCACCTGGGCCTGGTTCACGACCCGCTGTCCACGCAGGTTATTAGCCGCGATCATCACGCCTACCTCGCCGGCGTTCTTGCCACCACCGCGGCCACTTGTGAGCGCATCGCTACCGAGGTTCGCAATCTGCAGAAGACCGATACGCTCGAGGCCGAGGAGCCGTTCCGTAAGGGTCAAAAGGGCAGCTCCGCCATGCCACACAAGCGCAACCCCATCACCATGGAGAAGGTCTGCGGCCTGTCGCGCGTCGTGAAGGCCAACGCGCAGGTTGCCTTCGACAACGTCGCCCTGTGGCACGAGCGTGACATTTCGCACTCCTCTGCCGAGCGCGTCGCCCAGGCCGATAGCTTCATCGCGCTCGACCACATGTTCCAGTGCCTCATTCGCGTTATCGACGGCCTGCAGCTGTACCCTGCCCGCATGATGGCCAACCTCAATAAGACCCGCGGCCTCATCTTCTCCTCCAAGGTGCTGCTCGCCCTCGTCGACACGGGCATCACCCGCGAGGACGCGTACGCCATTGTGCAGGAGAACGCCATGGCAACCTGGCACGAGGTACAGGATTGTGTCTCCGGCCCTACCTTTAAGGAGCGTCTCGAGGCTGACCCGCGCTGCACCGTCAGCCAGGAGAAGCTCGACGAGATTTTTGATCCGTGGGACTTCCTCACCCGCATCGATACGGTCTTCGATCGCCTGGAGCAGCTGAGCTTCGAGTAGGTTCGGGCATAACGTTAGCTTTTTAGGGCGCTTTGCTGGTAATGTGTGTTGCCGGCAAAGCGCCTCGTTGCATTTAGGGAAAGACGGGGATAATAGTCGTCTCGAATAACATTCTGAGAGGGGATCGCATGATTTCGTTTGATTACAAGCCTCAGGGCGTGTGTGCTCGTAATATTCACCTTGACCTTTCCGATGACGGCAACAAGGTGATGGGCGTTGAGTTTACCGGCGGCTGCGACGGCAATCTCAAGGCTATCTCCAAGCTGGTCGAGGGTGCTCCTGCCGATCGGGTAATCGAGGTCCTCGCCGGTAATACCTGCGGTATGAAAAAGACCTCTTGCGCCGATCAGCTTACGCGCGCTATCGAGGCCGCTCGCGCCGAGATCGCCTAATGGGTATCGCCGATCACATCAAGAACGGAATATCGCGTCGCGGCTTTGTACTCGGTGGGGCTGCCGCGGGCGCTGCCACGGTGCTTGCCGGATGCTCGAAAAAACCGGGTACCAGCGATGATGCCGCCGGCGAGCCGCAGGTTATCAAGGACGATTCCAAAATCATCTCGATTACGGATGAGTACGAGGCGGTCGACATCGATCTTGAGCCGGCGGCGTCGTGGACGCTGCCTCTGGGTACGCTGCTGTACTACTGCGACGGCGATTACGCCGCGGCGATGATGGCGCCCGCATCGGCACTGCACGCCAACACACTCGGTGTGCTTAACCTGGGCGATGGCTCGCTTACCACATTAATCGAGGATCCTATCGAGGGCACGGGATATGCATTCTACGATGTCCGTGCCGGCGACGGCGTATTCGCGTGGGTCGAGATGAACTTTGCCAATTCATCGTGGAAACTCTACGCTCAAAATCTGTCGGGCGCTTCGCTCTCTGGCGACGTGGCTGAGCTCGATCGAGGTGGCAAGGACTATGATCCGCCACTGTTTACGGCGTTCGGGTCATCAGTCATCTGGTATAAAATGCCTTCGGCAGGCGGCAATAAAACGAGTAGTGATTCGTTTTGCTATCGTCGCTCGCTTGATGAATCCAAGGCCGAGACAATTTGGAAATCGACGGGCCGCTTTGCATCGGCCCCGCGTGCGAGCGACGGCATTTTGACCATCTCGCCGCGTGTCCGCAACGACGAAGGCGTCTACTATGGCATAACGGCAATCGATCTGACCGACGGCAACAACACCAAACGTGCCCAGCTAGTCCTTCCCTCGTCAGTCTCGCCTTTCGAGGCCGTATATATGGGCGATACCTTCGTGTTTTCTATCGAGGCGACCTATAGTGGCGTGGGCAGCTTGGGCAACATGGGCACGTATATCGGTAATGAGGGAGGGCCGTACCTCTTCCTGTCACGCGAACCGCTCGCATGTGCGGCTGGCAAGAAGAATAAATACCTTGTTAAGGTGCAGGCATCGCATTTCCTGATCGACACCTCTGCCAAGACCTATGGCTCGCTGCTGTCGCCCGACCGCGCTTTGGAGTATGGCGATTATCCAGCTACGGCGGGAAAATCGGACTCATTCCTTACGTACGCCACGGTGCGCAACAGCCAGGGTATACCAGAGACGGTCACTGCACGCCTATTCTCTCTTTAAGCTTAGAGGGGTTAAAAAGGCGCCAACAGGGGAATAAACGCGTTGTAATTGTGAGTACCGCCCGCCGAGCTGCCGCGTCATAGCGGCATCCGGCGGGCTCAGGTGCGTTAAAATGGGCTTGTTCTTAGCTAATTGAGACAGGGGGGCCGTGTTATGGCTTCAGATGCAAAAAAGATTCTGCTGGTCGAGGATGAGAAGGCAATCCGTGACGCCGTCGCTGCCTATCTCGAGCGCGAAGGCTACTGGGTTGTGGGCGTCGGCGACGGCCAGTCCGCGATCGAGGAGTTCGAGAAGCATCAGTTCGACCTGGTCGTGCTCGACCTTATGCTCCCCAAGATTCCCGGCGAGCGCGTTTGCCGCACCATTCGCGATACCTCGGATGTCCCCATCATCATGCTGACGGCTAAGGGCGAGATCGAGGACCGTATTATCGGTCTTGAGCTCGGCGCCGACGACTATCTGATTAAGCCGTTCTCGCCGCGCGAGCTTGTCGCGCGCGTACGCGCCTTGTTCCGCCGTGCCCATCAGGCCGACGAGCCCGCCGTCGAGGTGCTCGACTTCGGCGATCTGGTCATCGATATCTCGGGCCACAAGATCTTGGTCGAGGGCAAGGAAGTTGATCTGACGGCTTCCGAGTTCAAGCTGCTCACCACGCTTGCCCGCCATCCCGGCCGTGTGTATAACCGCATGGAGCTGGTCGAGAAAGTGCTCGGGTATGACTTTGAGGGCTATGAGCGCACCATCGATAGCCACGTGAAGAACCTTCGCGCCAAGCTAGGCGATGATCCCAAGAAGCCCAAGTGGCTCTACACCGTCCATGGTGTCGGCTATCGCTTCGAGGCTCCGGCCAAGACCGATAAGTCGGACGAGAAATAGGGAAATCACATATGACACCTGCGCGCTTTGAAATCGGACAAAAGCACAAGCAGGAGAGCGAGGCGGGTTCCAAGGCTAGTTGGAACACGCCTCGTTCCGATTCACGGCCAACGATGAGCTATCCCTCGCGCATGGCACTTGCTTTTGCTCTGACATCGCTCATGACGGTATTGGTGCTGGTGGGCGTTGTTTCTGTTGTGTGGGGCACGGTCTTTTCGGATTACACGCGCTCCAATATCGTCGAAATCGCAAATTCCGCTGCCGAGAAGTTGGCAACCTCATATGAGGAAAATGGCTCTTGGACCGCGGGAGAACTGCGCACGGTCGCAACGTCGAGTTTGGTTTCCGACGATTTGGGCATGCAGGTCGTCAATAAAAAGGGCGTGATCGTTTATGACGATTCCTGGCCCTCGGCAAGCGCCACCGCCGATGTACGCGAAAACCAGGCTACGACCGACGACACGAGCGGCAAGAGGGCATCGCATAGCCCGGTCTCGTCTGCTCCAACCGACTCCGATAGCGTTGCTAACGTCGAGATTGTAACGTCTTCCGGCGAGCATGTCGGACAGGTAAAGCTGTGGGCCATCGGCTCCGACGCTCTGCTCACCAAGGCGGACTCTGCGTTTAGGGAGAAGACCTTTAACGCCATGGCCCTCGCCGCGGTTGTTGCAATCTGCATTTCGGTCGTTATCGGATCGCTCGTGTCGCGCATGCTCACCAAGCCGATTCATCGTATCACCAGTACCGCAAAGCAAATCCGTGACGGTGACCTGTCGGCTCGCACGGGACTGCGCGGTGATGACGAGATCGATCAGCTGGGTGAGACCTTCGATGAGATGGCCACTTCGCTCGAGAAGGATATGAAACACGAGAAGCGCCTGACCTCAGACGTTGCACACGAGCTTCGCACGCCGCTTATGGCCATGCTCGCAACGGTCGAGGCCATGCAGGATGGCGTATATCCTACCGACGATGAGCACTTGGAGACCGTTGCTTCCGAGACGCGTCGTCTGGCTCGTCTGGTGCAGCAGATGCTCGACCTGTCGCGCATGGAAAACAGCACGGCTCCGCTCAACCTTGAGCCGGTGGACATGGTTCCTTTCGTGCGATCGATTGTGAACGGCCAGGAGCGTCTGTTTGCCGACCGTGACCTTCGTCTTCGCTTTGCAGATGAAACCCAGGGGCACGACGATGTCGTCGAAGCCGATCCCGACATGATCACGCAATGCGTCATCAACCTCATGAGCAACGCCATGCGCTACACCCCCGAGGGCGGTTGGGTCGTGGTGTCGGTGCTCAGTGACCGCAAGCATGTCAGTATTGCCGTTTCGGATACCGGCATCGGTATTGCCAAGGACGATCTGTCGCGCATCTTCGGGCGGTTTTGGCGCGCCGATGCCAGCCGCGCCCGCGAAGCTGGCGGCCTGGGCGTTGGCCTCGCCGTGACCAAGCAGATCGTCGAGCGTCACCATGGCTACATATCCGTGGAGTCGGAGCTTGGAAAGGGTACGACTTTTACAATTCATCTGCCTCGCGAGCACACGGCGGACGCGGCATCTACTACAATGGAGCACTAGCTTTTCGCTATTCGGTGAAGGAGGGGTTTCGTCCCTGCCGCTCCGAGTTTGCGAAAACATGCGGGAAAGAACCCGCATTTCTGTCGTATTTAGGTAAGGAGTGACTCACGTGACAACGATGGAGCGTCGTCCAGATTCCCGTGGCAAGGTTCGTGATATCTACGATGCCGGTGAAAACCTGCTGATGGTCGCCACCGACCGCATTTCTGCGTTCGACTTCATTCTTCCCGACGAGATTCCGTTTAAGGGAGAGGTGCTCAACCGCATCTCGGCATTCTGGTTCGATAAGTTTGCCGACATCGTTCCCAACCACCTCGTTTCCATCGACCCGGCGGATTTCCCTGAGGAGTTTGCTGAGTATCGTGACTACCTCGCCGGCCGCGCCATGCTGGTTAAGAAGGCCCAGACGATTCCTATCGAGTGCATCGTCCGCGGCTATCTGACCGGTTCGGGCAAGAAGACCTACGACGAGAACGGCACCGTCTGCGGCATCCAGCTGCCTGAGGGCCTGACCGAGGCTTCCAAGCTTCCTGAGCCGCTGTTCACGCCGTCCACGAAGGCCGAGATCGGCGACCACGACGAGAACATTTCGTTCGAGCGTTGCTGCGAGATCGTGGGTGAGGACATCGCCGCGCAGATTCGCGACCTGTCCCTCAAGATTTACAAGGCTGCTGCCGAGTATGCAGCGACCCGTGGCATCATCATCGCCGACACCAAGTTCGAGTTCGGTGTCATCGATGGCAAGGTCACGCTGATCGACGAGTGCCTCACGCCCGACTCCAGCCGTTTCTGGCCTGCCGCCAGCTACGAGGAGGGCAAGATTCAGTCCAGCTACGACAAGCAATTCGTCCGCAATTGGCTCAAGGCCAACTGGGATATGACGGGGGAGACCCCGCACCTGCCCGCCGAGGTCATCGATGGCACGTCCGAGCGCTATCGCGAGGCCTTCCAGATCATCACGGGCTCCCAGTTCACAAGCATGAAGGAGAACGCATAAGTGAGTACCCGTAGCGCCACGAACAAGCGCACACAATCCCACGAAGTTACCGGGGTTGCGCGCAAGTCTGCCGCATCTGCTAAGCCCGCCCGCCAAGCAGCGGGCTCCGTTCGCGTCGTGCCGGCTTCGTCTAAGGCACGCCGCAAAGAGCTCGAGAAGGGTGAAAACCTGGAAGGTCTTTCCAAGGAGGAGAAGCGCGCCCGCAAGGCTAAACAGCGCGCCCGCGAGGATCGCATCTACACGGTGTCGAATATCCTCCTCAAGCAGGATGAGGACTACACCAAGCGCCGTCGTATCTGGTGGGCCGTGCTCGCCATCGGCATGGTACTCGTCGTGGCAATTGGGGCTTCGCTCTACTTCGCTCCCGGCGGCACGGTGTCCAGTCCTGTTCAGATGGTCGGCATCGTTTTGTCCTATGTCATCATTCTGGGTGACTTTATCTACGACTTCGTTCGTATCCGTCCCCTACGCAACATGTACCGCACGCAGGCCGAGGGCATGTCCGAGAACAAGCTCAACGCTCTTATCGAGCGCTCGGCTGCCGAGGAGGACAAGAAGGACTCCAAGAAGAAGTAGCGTTTGTATCCATACATATCGCTAAGATATAAGGCGCGTCGTTTTTGCGGCGCGCCTTTTTACTGTTCTATAGATAGATGGAGTGGCACATGATTCAAGCTGCCCTGACGGTCGAAGAGGCTCTGGAGGGCATGAAGGCCCTGGAGCCCAAGATTAAAAACTACGCGCGCCTGGTCGCCCGCAAGGGCGTAAACGTCAAACCCGGCCAGGAGGTTGTCGTTCAGTCTCCGGTCGAGTGCGCGCCTTTTGCCCGCGTGGTGGTCGCGGAGGCTTATGCCGCCGGCGCTGGCCACGTGACGGTCATTTGGGCCGATGATGCCGTGACGAGGCTCACGTACGAGCATGTCGATAAAAGCTATTTTGAGCAGACGCCCGAGTGGAAGCGCCTGCAGCTGGATTCCTTGGCCCAGGATGGTGCCTGCTTTATCTTTATCGAGGGTGCGGATCCTGCGGCTCTCAAGGGTATCGATCCCGCCAAGCCCGCTGCAGCTTCTAAGGCAAGGAACACGCAGTGCAAGGTCTTCCGCCGTGGACTGGACTACAACATCAACCCGTGGTGTATCGCCGGCGCTCCGGTCGTGGCTTGGGCGCGTGAGGTGTTCCCGGGAGACGCCGATGAGGTTGCAATCTATAAGCTGTGGAATGCGATTCTGCACACCGCTCGTGCCGATGGCCAGGACCCGGAGAGCGACTGGGAGCTTCATGACGCGGCATTCGAAAAGAACTTGCGCTTCCTGAACGACAATCGTTTTGACCGCCTACATTACACCGCAGCAAATGGAACCGATCTGACGATTGGCATGACGAAGGGTCACGAGTGGGCCGGCGGCAAGGGTAAGACGCCCGATGGACACCCCTTCTTCCCCAACATCCCCACCGAGGAGGTCTTCACCTCGCCTGATCGTATGCGTGCCGACGGTATCGTGTACTCGGCCATGCCACTCATTCACCACGGTAACAAGGTTGACGATTTTTGGATTAAGTTCGAGGCCGGCCGCGTAGTGGACTACGATGCCCGTGTGGGCAAGGCGACGCTTGCGAGCATTATTGACACCGATGAAGGTGCCGCTCATCTGGGCGAGGTCGCGCTCATTTCCAAGAACACTCCGATCCGCGAAAGCGGCGTTCTGTTCTATGACACGCTCTATGACGAGAACGCCAGCTGCCACCTTGCGCTGGGTGTCGGCTTCCCCGAGTGCATCGAGGGCGGGTATGACATGTCCAAGGAGGAGCTCCTGGAGCATGGCGTTAACGTATCGAGCACGCATGTCGACTTTATGATCGGCACGGACGACATCGATATTACGGGCATTACGCCTGATGGACGTGAAGTTGTGATTTTCCAGAACGGCCAATGGAGTTGGGAATAGTCCCAGACCGTGGTACAATGCCACCCGCGGGCCGTTAGCTCAGCTGGCAGAGCAGGGGACTTTTAATCCCAAGGTCCAGGGTTCGAACCCCTGACGGCCCACCCAAAGATTGTTGGGACGGTCAACTTCGGTTGGCCGTCTTTTTTGTCGCCCTTTCATGGGTTCGAACCCGAAAGGGAGCGGAGCTGAGTAAACGCGTGAGCGTTTGCCAGCGCAGCGCGCATGGCGCGAAGCGCCGCAGCGGCCGCCTGCGGAGCAGGCTGAACCCCTGACGGCCCACCATAGAAAAGAAAAAGAAATGAAAACAGATAGATACGGAATTAGCGGCAGCACATTAAAGATAATAGCGGCCATCTCGATGGTTCTCGATCATGTAAGCAGGATCGTCCTGACCAATGGAATCATGACTCACGCATCGTACAGCCAGATATCAGACGAACAGTGGGCGATTCTAAGCGAGGCTTCGGATGTGCTTCATGTTCTTGGCAGAATTGCATTTCCCTTATTTTGCTTTTTGATAGTTGAGGGATTTTTGCATACTCATGACATAAAGAAGTACCTGCGAAATATGCTTGTCTTCGCAATCATTGCGGAGCCCATATACGATTTAGTCCAAACCGGGCAACTATTTGACCTTCGGCAACAAAATGTTATGTGTGAGCTCCTGCTTTCCTTGGTCTTTTTGATTGTTCTGGAAAAGATACAAAGTCTTTCAAAATGGAAGAGGCACATTGCAGAAATTGCTCTGATTGTTTTGACAGCACTGGCAGCTGAATACACTAAGCTGGATGGCGGTGCGTATGGCATTCTGCTTGTGGCTGCATTCTATTTATTCCACGACAGCGAAGCTAAGATGTTCTTTGCTGCAGTATGTGCAGTGCTCCTTTCGTCATGCCATATAATTGGCGGCGGATTTGAGTTCACTACAGCTAATTTTTTTAATCCTGATGTTGCTGCCGCGATAATTTCGTTGTTGCTTATCAATCTTTATAATGGCAAGCGAGGGCTGAAGCTGAAATATTTCTTCTACATTTTCTATCCGGCACATCTTGCTCTGCTTTATGGTGTCTCGCTTATTGTTTTGAACTGTCTTTAAAAACTCTCAAACAAGTCTCTGAAAGCAGAAACAAATTGACCCTAAGACTGCTTGTGAATTTCCGGAAGACCTGAGAGATGCGAGGATAGACAACGAGGGCTGCAGAAAGATGCTTCTCAGTTCTCTGGCGGATCGCATGAATCTGTATGAGGATCACTTCCACACACTCATTGATAACAGTGATAAACACGGCAGATCCTCAAAACATGAGACTGCGAAGGTCGAAAGATGCTTCGAAAGCATGAATGGCAGCGAGAAAACGAGTTCGGAAGCACCCTCTGGATGCTCCAGCATAGAATAGAAAGCGGTCAACTTCGGTTGGCCGTCTTTTTTTGTCGCCCTTTCATGGGTTCGAACCCGTATCTATCTATATATAAGAACGCTTGGCGAACAAAACCCGCCTTTTACCGATGGGAAACAAATAGCTGATGCCTTTGGAGTAAAGTAACGCTCCAGAGATGACCGATGTCTCAATACTCATAAAACAGCTGGTCATCGCCAATATCAGAAGCCAATGCTTCAGTTTTAACCCCAGTGATGCGACTGAGGGACCTATTCAATTGTGAACAAAATATGGAGTGCGCGATTCCCGCCCCCGGCGCCCCTCCGGTCTGGCAATATATCTCCTTGCCGCGCGGCCCGGTCGGACCGGATCAGCCGCCAGGCGTGCACCTTGAGAACCGGATACTGCGAGGATGGACACACCAGTTGTGTCGCATCCGGGCAGACATCGAACCATTTGAAATGGTCTAACTTGGATTTGTTTTTCGCAAGGCCGCCGAGAGGCGGCCCCGAGAAATTCCTTTTCCTATACAGAACCATATGAATCGAACGGAACCGATCAGCGATGGACTGAGAGGACCGGACGGGCTCGAAGCCCAGAATATTTTGGACGGAGAGTTCGATCCTGGCTCAGGATGAACGCTGGCGGCGCGCCTAACACATGCAAGTCGAACGGCACCCCTCTCCGGAGGGAAGCGAGTGGCGAACGGCTGAGTAACACGTGGAGAACCTGCCCCCTCCCCCGGGATAGCCGCCCGAAAGGACGGGTAATACCGGATACCCCGGGGTGCCGCATGGCACCCCGGCTAAAGCCCCGACGGGAGGGGATGGCTCCGCGGCCCATCAGGTAGACGGCGGGGTGACGGCCCACCGTGCCGACAACGGGTAGCCGGGTTGAGAGACCGACCGGCCAGATTGGGACTGAGACACGGCCCAGACTCCTACGGGAGGCAGCAGTGGGGAATCTTGCGCAATGGGGGGAACCCTGACGCAGCGACGCCGCGTGCGGGACGGAGGCCTTCGGGTCGTAAACCGCTTTCAGCAGGGAAGAGTCAAGACTGTACCTGCAGAAGAAGCCCCGGCTAACTACGTGCCAGCAGCCGCGGTAATACGTAGGGGGCGAGCGTTATCCGGATTCATTGGGCGTAAAGCGCGCGTAGGCGGCCCGGCAGGCCGGGGGTCGAAGCGGGGGGCTCAACCCCCCGAAGCCCCCGGAACCTCCGCGGCTTGGGTCCGGTAGGGGAGGGTGGAACACCCGGTGTAGCGGTGGAATGCGCAGATATCGGGTGGAACACCGGTGGCGAAGGCGGCCCTCTGGGCCGAGACCGACGCTGAGGCGCGAAAGCTGGGGGAGCGAACAGGATTAGATACCCTGGTAGTCC
>USDH01000003.1 GCA_900553415.1 uncultured Collinsella sp.
CCGCCCACCGGACCGGCCACGACGCCTCCCGCGCCGGGCTCGGCGGGTCGGTGTGCGTGCTGTGCGGCGTCAGCGAGACCGGCGACTGCTTCTGCGAGCTGGCCGACGGCGCCGAGGACGGGCCGGGGGTGGCGCTCGTCGCGCTGAGGAGGCTGCCGGCGGCCTGCTCGGTGGCCACCGACGGGCGGCGCTCCTACGCCGGCTCGCTCGGGGGCAGGCCCCACGAGGTGCGCCCCAGCCGCGAGCTGGAGATGGTGAACTCCCTGCACTCCAGGCTCAAGGCGTTCATCGGGCGCTTCAACGGGGTCTCGAACAGGCGCCTCCAGCGCTACCTCGACTGGTTCTGCTGGCGCGAGCAGTTCCGGCGCAGCGCCCGCGGCCGCCGCGAGCTGCTGTTCGCCCACGAGGCGTCGGGGACCTACGTGTGCACGCGCGAGCTGACGCACCTGGAGTCGCATCCCTTCCTGAGCCTGGCCAACCGCGTCAGCATCGGGGAGAGGTACGGCTATATGTCAATGGTGGTTTAACAGCGGGCTTCCGAAAAGCGAAAATCGACAAGAGGGGGATCGTTCGGAGGTGCTTGTGGTAAACGTGGGCTAGCTCAGTTTTCCGCCGAGAATCTTGGCGGCGCCGGCCTTGTCGAAGTTGCCGCCGGTGGCCTTGCCGAGTGCGCCCATGACCTGGCCCATCTGCTTCTTGGACGTGGCACCCAGCTCGGCGATGACCTGCTCGATCAGGGCCTCGAGCTCCTCGCCCGAAACCTGCGCGGGCAGCAGGCTCTCCAGAATCTTGACCTGCTCGGTCAGGTTGTCGGTACGCTCTTGGTCGGTGCCGGCCTTGATGGACATCTCCAGCGTCTCGCTCGTCTGCTTAATCAGACGCTTGATCATGCTGTTGACGTCTTCCTCGGTCACATCGCGGCGCTCGTTGACCTCGATGTTCTTCACCTCGGCCTTGACCTGGCGAATGATGGACAGGCGAACCTTGTCCTTAGCCTTCATGGCTGCGATCATTTCCTTCTGCAGCTCTTCGTTGGTCATCTGCAAATCCTCCTCAATAGTGCGGGCGACACTCACACGAGCGCCGCCCCATGATTACTCAGTCGTCGACGAATCGTCGGTCGAGCTCTTGGTGACGCCCTTCAGACTGACGTTGTATGGCACGTCCTTGGGCATGGGGTTGACGGTGATGTCGGCGTCCTTCTTGTACTGCTCCAGCCACTCGCTGTATGCGGTGCTTGCCGCCTGTGTCTTCACCACGTTGGAGACGTACTTCTTGATGGCCTTGGGCACCTGGTTGATGTCATCAACCTGATTATCGACATGGAAGTAGTCGGTGCACTTGATGATGTGGTAGCCATAGGTCGACTCGATGACTTCGCTCACGTCGCCCTTGTTGAGCCCCTCGAGCGCCGTCTGGTAGCTGTCGACAAAGGTGGTGAGCTTATCCCAGCCCACATCGCCCTTCTTCTCCTTGGAACCGGTGTCCTCGGAGTACTGCTCAACGGCGTCCTCAAAACTCAGCTCACCGGAGTTAATCTTGTCCAGGCACTCCTGCGCCTTGGCCTTGGCGGCAGCCTTGTCCTCGTCGGAAGCGTCGGAATCAACCTTGATCAGGATGTTCGACGAGCGACGGGCGTCGTTGTAGCTGGACAGGTTTTCGTTGATGTAATCGACAATCTCGCTGTCCTTGGGCTTGCTCGTGGGTGCGACGGCATCCTTGAGTTTCTGCTGCGCCAAGCTCTCCTTGAGCGAATCCTTGTAGGTGTCCTCGGTATAGCCGTAGGTCTTGAGGGTCTTCTTAAAGGCCTTGGCACCGCCCGCGCTCTTGCACGCGTCCTTCCAAGCCTTCTCGACCTCCTCGTCCGACACCGTCACGCCGTTCTCCTTCTGTGCCTGTTGAAGCAGAATCTGCTGCGTGTAGGAGTCGATGAGTTGCTTGCGGTACTTCTTGGGCGTGAGGTCGTTGTCGACCAGATACTGCGCCCAATCCTCATCCTTGGTGTAGCCGTAGGACGTGCGCATGCTCATGATCTGCTTGGTCACGGTGTCCTCGGTGAGGTTGGTGCCGTTGATAGTTGCAGCAACACCGCCGGTCAGCTTGTAGCCCGAGGTGTCCTCGGCCTGCGACATAAGGCCGGAGCACGCCATCGCCGAGACGGAAAGCAGCATCGCCAGCACGCCGATGACCACCAGGACAATCTTGACGGTCTTAGACACGTACGTCTTGCGCTGCTTCTTGCGAGAGCTGGAGGCAGCGCGGGTCTGCTGCTCGGGCGTCGGCGCGGCCTCAGAGTTCTTTTTCTTGTTTGCCATAGTTGGCCTTTCGCATCACGAATCGAACAAACGCCATTGTGTCACAACGCAGCCCCCGCGACAAAGGGGCAACCCTGGCACTTGGGGACGTTCCTTTTCTGCCGGCAGTTAGGGACAGTCCCCAAGTGCCGGCTTTAAAAGTGGCGGCGGATGGCGTCGACCATGCCTTGGGGCGTGGTCTGGCCGAGCACATCGGCTGCGACGTCCGCGTCCATAAAGATATTCATGAGCGCTTGCAGGGCCTCGACCTGGCCGCCCGGCTCGGCGATGCCCAGATTGATGACGATCTGCGCCGGCACCGGAGCACCCATGCCAGCCATAGCGTTAAATGTCACGGGCGCGGCGGGCTTCACCACCGCGATATAGGGCTTGGCCACAAACCCCGGGTCGGTATGCGGAATGGCAATGTTTGCCGCCGGCATGGCAAGGCCCGTGGGATAGGCATCCTCGCGCGTGCGAACGGCATCGAGCCAACCGTCGGCAATGTAGCCGCGCGGGGCAAGCTCGCCCTCAAGCCGCGCGAACACCTCATCCGGCGTCGCACACTCCCAATCAAAAAACACCAACTCAGGCGTAAACAGCGCTTCGTTATCCGCCATACCGTCCTCCAAAGTTGCATGAGGGCCACAATGCTCAATATGATAGCGAAACGGGGTATGCAAGGTTAGCCGAGGATCCCGATGAGCTCGAGTGCGCGCGCGGGCGTCAAGCATACCTCGGGCATCGTCTCCAACATGCGTCGGTCGCTCGTGACTACGTAGTCAACATCCGCCGTATCGCCCGAGGCGATAATGAGATTGTCCTCGAGGTCCGGCATGCGCTTGCCAAGCATGCGCGCCATCTCGCACTCCGCCATCGAAAGCGGGGAAGCCGTTGCCACCTGCATCATATGCTCGACGCATGCCCATGCAGCCGGACCGAACGAAGCGTTAATCCCATTCACATTCCGTCGAGCTAGACGCCGAGGCAAGATGTAGAACACGTCCTTTGCCGTCGTTGGCGCGTACAGAAGGTCGATCTTTCCCGCTTCGGCCAGTTCAACCAATCTTCTCACGTTGTCGAATGCGCCCTCTTGCAGGTAGTAATCAAGCCAAACATTCGTGTCCACCAAGAGCCGCTTTGCCTCAATCATCGGCAATTCGCCTCTATGTCGGCAATCATCGCGTCATACATATCATCGCGTACGGCATCCCAGTTGTCCGCCGATGATTCGCCTGGCGCAAAATCTGAGAAGCTCAACCCCAATGAGGAAAAAGCCAGACCACACCCCTGTTCGGCAAGACTCTTCGCACGGGGCGTCTCGCACTTATCCGTCACCATAAATCCCGGCAGCGTTTGATGCTCGGCAAGATAGGTCCAAAGCGCACGAATGGCGTCACTCGGCCCCAGCCCATTACGAGTCAGGACCGCATCGCCACCGGCCTTGAGCATAGGGTCGATTCGTGTGTTGAGCTGCACCGTTGCTGTACCCATAGCGGCTCCTCTCTACTTGCTAGCAGTATAGCAAACAGAGTAGACCACACAAAAGGGCCCCGCCCGCGCACGGACAGGGCCCTATCAGATTTTCTAAATCGCTTACGTCCCAAAGAACGCTCAATGAGCCCTCTTACACACGACTAGCGTGCCGGATCAATTGCGACCTTGCCGCTCTCCAGCACGTGGACGCGGCCGTCGGCGAGCATTTGCACGACCTCGGGATACAGCACGTGCTCAATCGCGTGGATGTGCTCCTCGAGCGTGTCGACATCCCAGTCCTCCTCAACAGCCAGCGCACGCTGGGCGATGATGGGACCGTTGTCGTAGACCTCGTTGGCAAAATGCACGGTCACGCCAGTTACCTTGACGCCGCGCACAAAGGCATCGTCAATCGCATGCGCACCGGTAAAGCTCGGCAGCAGCGCCGGATGCAAGTTGACCACGCGGTTGGGAAACGCCGCCAGCAGCGGTGTATGCACCATGCGCATGTAGCCGGCCATGACCACATACTCGCAGCCGCGCTCGAGCAGCTCGTGCGCGATGATCTCGTCGGCGGCGATGGGGTCGGCATATACATCCTTGGACAGCGTAAGCGTCTGGATGCCCGCACGCTCTGCACGTTGCAGACCCTTGGCCGAAGGACGGCTCGACACCACAAGCTCAATAGAAGCGTTGAGCTTGCCGGCGGCAATCAGATCGATCAGCGCTTGCAGGTTGGTACCCGAACCGCTGATGAGCACACCGATCTTGAGCGGCTCAGCCGTACCGGTGCCAGTCGGACGGGTATAGGGCACAAAGTCCAGGCCCTCGGCAGCAGCCGTCTGCTCGTTAGCGCTCATCGGAGTACACGACCTTACCGGAACCCTCGACGCACTCGCCCACGCGGAACGGCTTCTCGCCCAGCGCGACCAGTGCCTCGGTAACCGCGGCCTCGTCCTCGGGGGCGACGATCAGACACAGGCCGACGCCCATGTTGAAGGTCTTGCATGCCTCGTTGGGCGCAAGCTCGGCCTGGCGCGACACGTAGGTGATGACGGGCGGAACGTCCCAACCCATCTCGGCACCGTTGCGGGTGACCACGGCGTCGACGTCATCGGCGAGCGCACGGTTGAGGTTCTCGGTAATACCGCCGCCAGTGATGTGGGCGATGGCGTGCACGTTGGCGCCGCCGCGCAGCAGCTCCAGGATCGGCTTGACGTAGATGCGCGTGGGGGCCAACAGAGCGTCTGCCAGCGATGCACCGCCGAGCTCCTCGAGCGGACGGCTCAGCTCCTCGGCCTTAGCGACGGCCTCGGGCGTGCCCGGCTTAACGCCGTCGACGCCAATGACCTTACGCACGAGCGAGTAGCCGTTGGAGTGCACGCCGGTGGAAGGCAGGCCCAGGATCACATCGCCCGGGCGGACGTTTGCGGGGTCGAGCATCTTGGGACGATCGACAACACCCACGGTAAAGCCGGCGAGGTCGTAATCGGCCGGAGCCATGACGCCGGGGTGCTCGGCCATCTCGCCGCCCACGAGCGCGCAGCCCGCGAGCTTGCAGCCGTCGGCCACACCCTTGATGATCTTTGCCATGTGCTCGGCCTCAATGTGACCGATGGCAACGTAGTCCAGGAAGAACAGCGGCTCGGCACCCGAAGCCAAAATGTCATTGACGCACATGGCGACCAAGTCCTGGCCCACCGTCTCGTGACGGTCCATGATCTGGGCGAGCACGAGCTTGGTGCCCACGCCGTCGGTGCCGCTAATCAGGATCGGGTCTTCCATATCCTTAAGCGCGGCGGCCGAGAACAGGCCGCCAAAGCCACCGATGCCGCCGATGACCTCGGGGCGGTTGGTGTCCTTGACCATCTGCTTAATAGCGTCGACGGCGCGGCCGCCCTCGGCGGTATCGACGCCGGCGTCCTCGTACGTCACATGCTTGCTGTCGCTCATCTGAGCCTTCCTCTCCCACTACCGTGGCGCCGCACGGGCGCCAAACGGTGCTCATAGTTGCGTTCATTTCGGCGCGCGCCATAACAGCACGCGCCGTCATATCAACAAAACAGCAGGTAAAACCTACCAAAATAAACCTGTCCCCATATGGCAGGTTTTATGCCTCGCCGTGCTCCTCTTCCCAGCTGCGGTCGTCGTATTTCTCGATCACGGCGTCGTCGTCAAAGTGCAGCGGCTTGTCCAGGTTGCGGGGCTTAAAGCCCTCCATAAACTTGTCGCGGCCAAAGCTCTCGGGAATCGCCACGGGGTAGCGGCCGGTAAAGCACGCATCGCAGTAACCGCCCTTGGGCATGACCTTAAGCAGGCCCTCGACCGAAAGGAAGGCCAGCGAATCGGCGCCGATATACTCGCAAATCTCGTCGACCGTCTTGTTGGCGCTGATAAGCTGCGACTGCACGTCGGTATCGATACCGTAGAAGCACGGCCAGATGACCTCGGGCGAGTTGATGCGGATATGAATCTCCTTGGCGCCGGCGTTGCGCAGCATCTTGACGAGCTGCACCATGGTGGTGCCGCGCACGATGGAGTCGTCGATGACGACCAGGCGCTTGCCCTCGATGTTGTCGCGCAGCGGGTTGAGTTTCATACGCACGCCCATGGCACGCAACTCCTGCGTAGGCTCGATAAACGTACGGCCCACGTAGCGGTTCTTGATAAGGCCCTCGCCAAAGGGAATACCGCTCTCGTGCGAATACCCCTCCGCGGGCGGCAGGCCGGAGTCGGGCACGCCGATGACCAGGTCGGCCTCGACAGGCTCCTCATGTGCCAGCTGACGACCCATGTCGTAACGGCAGGCATAGACGCTCTTGCCGTTCATGATGGAGTCGGGGCGGGCAAAGTAGACCTGCTCAAAGATGCAGTTGGCGGGCTCTTCGGCTGCAGGCACGCCCTGCTCGGATACCAGGCCCTCGGCGCTGATGCGCAAGATCTCGCCGGGACGGACGTCACGGACGTACTCGGCACCCACGATGTCGAGTGCGCAGGTCTCGGAAGCAACGACCCAGCCGCCGGCGCGCGTGACACGGACGGCGGAGTCAACCGTCGCGGCGCCGTCCTGCGACGGCAGCTGCGACACGGCTGCGGCATCGGCTTGGTCCAGACCCTCGTCCACCAGCTTGCCCAGCACGAGCGGGCGAATGCCGTGTGGATCGCGGAACGCGTAGAGCGCCTGCTCGTTGATGAGCGTCATGGCGTAGCCGCCGCGCACGAGCTCCATGGTCTTGCGAATACCCTCGCGCAGGTGGCCCGTACGCTGGGTAAAGTAGCCGATAAGCTTGGTCGCGACCTCGGAATCCGAATTGGAGAGGAACGGCACGCCCAGCTCGATCAGCTGACGGCGCAGCTCGTCGGTGTTGACGAGGGTGCCGTTGTGCGCGAGCGCGATAATGACGCTATTGATGGTAGAGAGGTGCGGCTGAGAGGCTTCCCAGCTCTTGGCGCCGGCAGTGCCGTAGCGCACATGACCCACGGCCAGCTGGCCGGAGAGCGTCGACAGGTCGGCGTTGGAGAACACGCGGTCGAGCAGGCCCAGATCTTTGCGGACCATAACCGTGCCGCCGTCACCCACGGCGATTCCAGCCGATTCCTGGCCACGGTGCTGCAGCGCACGCAGGCCAAAGTACGTCAGTCGAGCCACGTCGCGATCGGGCGCCCATACGCCGAAAATGCCACATTCCTCATGCAGCTGGTCGGAGTCCGGATCATACGTCGACATGGTGTTCACCTGTCCCGCGGCACGCTCGGCCGCGCGGATGGTTTCTTGAGACATGGTATCCCCTCAGAGCCTCGTATTTTTGGCGTTACCTGCCCTATTATACGCACGGCAAGACAAGCACTCCCGCGCATGAACAGCGCTTTTTAAAAGCCCACCGAGCTAATAATCAGTTTTGTTGCCAAACATTTTATCGGTCTGTCCAGTGCAAGCGCCCGCGCCCCCCAGATGGCCGCCGCGTCCACCGTTGGGGATTACAAAGTTGCAATTGGGACGTTCGTCCTGTCTTTTGGCAGGTCGGCGGCGTATCCTTATAACCTACAACAAAGCGAGAAAGGTTCTGTATGGATCGAAACGAACTCGACCCCAGCGTCCCCAGCGCCACAGAGGTCAAGAAGATTCCCCTCATCATTAAGGTGTACGCCGTCCTGTGCATCCTTTCCGGCGTGGGCACGCTCCCGTCGGTCGCTGCCTTTATGTGGCAGGTCATCACGGCACTTGTTAACGGCAACGCCACCGAAAAGCTCGGCGACAACACGCTCGTCGCAGTCGGCCTTATCGTCGCCGGCATCATGCTCTCTGCGGCAAGTGCCGTCATCCTAATCATCTTTGGCCTGGACCTTATCAAAAACCAGCGCCGCAACGCCGCCCGCCTGTCCTACATCCTTATTGCATTCACCGTCGTCGAGCTTTTGGTCGACGTGATGCTCCAGGGCATCGGGCCCTTCCTGCTGCGTCCCGCGATCCAGCTCGGCATCCTTGTTGCACTTTCGGCAACCGTCGACCCCACGCTGCGTCAGGAGCGCGAACTGCAGTGCCGCCTGCAGGAGATGCTCGACCGCGACGCCGCCGCCGAGGGCATGCTCGGCCGCGATGAAACCGGCGAGGGCTACATCAAGCTCAACTACTTCAACCTGTTCTGGGTGTTCTTTGTCTGCTGCATACTCGGCCTGATCGCCGAGGACATCTGGCACATGACGGTCGACGACCCGGGCGTCTATCAGAACCGCGCCGGCATGCTGTTTGGCCCCTTCAGCCCCATCTACGGATTTGGCGCCGTGCTCATGACCATGGTGCTTAACCGCTTCTACAAAAAGAACCCCATCATCATTTTCCTGGTGAGCGCCCTGCTCGGCGCCAGCTTTGAGGTGTTCGTGGGCTGGTTTATGCAGACCGCGTTTGGCGTGGTCTCGTGGAGCTACTCGCACATAACGCTGTTCGGTTTGCCCGATCCGCTCGTGGTCCTCACGGGCGGACGCACCTGCACGGGCTTCGCCTGCCTGTGGGGCCTGGGCGGCCTCATCTGGATCAAGCTGCTGCTGCCGAGGCTGCTTAAGCTTATCAACAAGATCCCCTGGAAGAGCCGCTACTCGGCCACCGTCATCTTTACCGTTATCATGCTGGTCGACGGCGTCATGACGCTGCAGTCGCTCGACTACTGGTACCAGCGCGTTAACGGCACGGAGCCGGACATTCCCGTCGCACAGTTCTACGGAGAGCACTTCGATAACGAATACATGGAAAACCGCTTCCAGAGCATGACCATGAGCCCCAAGGATGCGACGCGCGTATAGCGCTCACCGCGCCCAAAACGCAAAATGCCCGCCGGTATCACACGTACCGGTGGGCATTTTTATAAACGATCCTTCTATCGACGCAATCCTCTATGCCTCGCGCTCGACCTCACTCACGCATTCGTTCTTGATGGTGCCAACGAGCGCCTGCAGCGCATCGACCACGTGCGGGCGAATGTCCCCGCCGATAAGCACGAGCATGATGTCGTCACCTACGGCAAGCTCGCCGCTTGCCAGCCACACGCGCACATAGCCGATACCCGGCATCGCGCGCGTAGCCTCGATAGCAGACCGTACCTTTTCGGCGTCGTAGTCAAAGACCATGCCGCCCACCCTGTGGCCTGGCGCCACGCCATCGGTCTCGACTCCGCGCACCTCAGCCTTGGGCGTCGCGCGCACCACACCGTTATGCGTCAGATACATCCCACAGCCTGCCGCCGAAGCATCGGCCTTGGCCTCGCGCAGCCAAGCATCAATCGAAGGCATCAATTTGCCACTCTCGAGCATCATTTCTCCCTTACCGTCGTCGAGTAGCCAATTTGGGACGGGGCCTTTTTAGCTACTCTCGAACAACTTATTCCTCGACCGGCGTGAGCACCATGACGGCGCGTGTGTTGCTCAGCGACAGCGAACGACAGGTCACGAGCGTTACAACCTTGGTTGCCGAAGCGGCACGATCGGTGGCATCACTCGCCACGGCAGAGGCACCGTCGAGCATCTCGGACAGGTAGTTCTTGAGCCCGTCATCGCCCTCAAAATTGGGCGTGCGCGCCTTGGCATACGTGTCCTCGACAACTTTGGTCGCCAGTGGTCGCAGCTTATACGTAGCATCCCGTGTGATGTAATACACAAACTCGATGCTATCGAACGTCGCCTGATCAGTGGTGTCCGAAATCACGTTGAACATCGACCCATCGTTCATATGGTGGCCGTAGATCGTGGTCTGCTGGTCGACCATTCCCGGCGCGGTGTCATCGCTATCCAAGAAGATGGCACCCGAGGCGTTAGACGTGCCATCGAACAGCGTGTTGAGGTATTTGGAGTTGTTGTTGGTCTGCACCACGGGATAGTTGATGTTGGTTCCCGGCACGTAAATCCAACCCACAATCTCGGGGTTCGTCTGAGCAAGCGCATCAAAGTCGATAATCGGCACGCCGCTGGCGTCCTTATCGCTTACATATTGCTTCTCGATTTTCTGATACGAATCGCTCGCCTGCTTATAGCCAATCTGGGCATTAATAAAAATAGCGGCGGCGGCGACAATCAGACCGATACCGATGATGATGAGCAGAATGGGAATAATGGAGTGGCGCTTTTTGCGCGGCGGCTCGGTGCGATCCGACGGCGCGGCATGCGATGAAGACCGGGGCGGCTTCTTAGCGGAGCTATAAGACGAAGGACGATATGCGGCCGGCGCGTCCTGTCGACGATGCGTCGCCGGTGTCACGGGGCGCGGCGCGCGCGGCTGCTGAGGAGAGGATGTCCGACCCTGCTGTGCCGCACGGGCAGCACCCGGCTTCGACGGATCGGGAATCTGAGAAGCCTTGAATCGTTTTCCCTGATAATCGGACATGGCTCTCCTTATACTGCGGTGAAACGGCGGAACGCTTAGGCGTCAGCCATCTCCTGCTTCATCTTCTCGATAACCTTGCGGTACTCGGGGTCGCAAGCACCCAGAATCTGTGTGGCATAGATGGCGGCGTTCTTGGCACCGTTGATGGCAACGCAGGCCACGGGCACGCCCGAAGGCATCTGCACCATCGACAGCAGCGAATCCATGCCGCCCAGGTCACTCGTCTTCATAGGCACGCCGATAACCGGCAGCGGCGTAAAGGCAGCCACGACACCACCCAAGTGAGCGGCCTTGCCGGCGGCGGCGATAATCACTTTGATACCGCGATCGGCGGCAGTCGAAGCCCACTCGTGGACCTTCGCCGGCGTGCGGTGCGCGCTCGCGATCACGAGCTCATAGGGCACACCCAGTGCCTCGAGCTCGGCGGTGCAGCCTTCCATAACGCCCAGATCGGACTTGGAACCCATGATGATCCCGACAACCGGCTTTTGATCTGCCATAAACAAAGACCTCCTGTTGAGAGCGGTGACGCAGCGAATCCGCGACCCTTAACTACTGAGAGTAGTATAGCTGCCGATGCTGATGTGTTCGGCGGGAGACGGAACGCTTTGCGAGATTAAGGCCGAAGGGTCGGAGCTTTCCGCCCACATTCAAAAAGCGTGCCCACCGTCCTTGGGTGGGACGGCGGGCACGCTTGCTTAGCTGTTGCTGGGGCTACTTAGCCTTGCTGCGACGATGGAAGAAAGCGCCGATCGCGGCGATGATGGCGCCAAGACCACCGACGGTCGCGACGGTCGCCGCCGTCTGGTCTCCGGTATTGGGAATCGCCGAACCGTTCTTCTTGCTGCCCTGGGCCTTGTCGCCTGCGGGCTTGCCCGCCTGGTTGCCGCCGTTCGAGCCATTGCCGGAACCCTGGTTGCCCGAGCCGCCCTGGTTGCCGGAATCGGCATCCTTGAGGCTCTCAATGGCCAGCTTGAGCTGGCTATAGGCCGCCTGGATCTGGGTGTCGGAAGCATTCTCATCACCCAAGACGTCCTCGGCGTAGGTAATGGCATCCGTCAGGGCCTTGACAGACTCGGCCGTCTTGCCCCTGGTGTCAGTCTCCTTCGCCTGCTTGACCAGGGCCTTGAGCTGCTTCTTAGTCGGATTCTCGACCGGGACCACCGGGGTCTTCTCGAGCGCGTCGCGGGCGCTCTCGAGCGCCCTGAGCGCCTGGTCGACCTCGTCCTGCGTGGCATCCTCGTCGCTCAAGATGGCGCGGGCGCTCGCCAGGGCGTTCTCGAGCGCCGTCCAGGAGGCCTCGGTGTAGTCGCCGGCCTTGAGGTCGCCGGCGGCAAGCTCGGCATCAACCTTTTCGATCGCGGCAGTGAGATCATCCTTCGCCACCGGATCGGGGACGGCCGTACCGTAGAACTTGAGCTCCGCCATGCTGCAGTAGGCATCAACGTCGCCCCCGCCGGCGTGAATCACCTTGACGGTCACGTAGCGACCGCGCGCGGCGCCAAAGCTCATCTGTTTCCAGTCGCCACGGTCGGTGAGCACGCGGCCATCGTTGTCGAAGGCGAACGTACCCATCGACGCGGCGGTGCCCTTCTCATAACCGTCGGCAGTGTCGGAGACCAGTATCTCGGCCTCGAAGATATCGCCGTTAGTGCCGCCGTCCTGGCGCGGCAGGAATGTAACGTCGGTGAGATCGTAGTCGCGGCCCAGGTCGACACTCAGATACTGGGGCATACCGGTCCCATGGGCCCAGTCGCTGTGCCAAAGCGTCCGCTCGTCGCCGTCGAGAGCGTTGACGGCGTTGCTGCCCTCGTAGTCGGCCTCACTCGAGAAGCCGGCCACCTTGACGTTCTTGCGGTTCTCGGGCGTGTTGATGAGAATCTTCTCATCAACAGGGCGCATCTTGAGGCCGTCGATTGCCTTCTCGATCTTGGCTGTGGCGTCTGCGACATCCTTCTTGCTATAGCTGCCCTGGCCGCTGTCGAGGAGCTTCTGAGCCGCCTCGACCGCAGTGGTGAGAGCTGCATAGGAATCCTTGTTGTAGACGGACTCGCTGTAGCCCGCGGCCTTGGAAAGCGCTGCTACGAGCGCAGAGGTATCGACACCAGCCTTGACCTCGACCTCATAGGATGCGGTCTTGGAGGGGTCGAGTACCGACGCCACCGTGATCTTTGCCTTGCCGGCCTTGTTGGCACGCAGGTAGTAGCTCACGCTATCGCCAGCCTGAACAGCGGAGACGCTTACCACAGAGGGGTCGGAGCTCTCGACCGTCACATAGGGGTAGCCAGCGCTCTCAGGCGTAGCCTTGGCGTCGACGGGCGTAATGTCGCCTTCAAAGAACTCGGTCTGGTTCTTGCCTAGCTCGACACCCTCGATGGCCTCGACACCCTGCGTGTAGTTGAAGTTGACCTCACGCAGTGTGAGCATCTGGTCACCCGATGCCTCAAGCGGCGTGACCTCGACCTTGGTCGCCTTCTTGCCCTTGTTCTCGGCAGAGAGGTCAAAGGCGTAGCGAGCCAGGAAGGAATCGTACTCCCCGCCCGCGAACTCTTGGGTCGAGCCATCCTCGAACGTCACGACAGCCTTGATCTTCTGCACGGTTCCGTTGCCACCGTTGCGGTTAACGACCTCGACACTATCGAGTTTCGACGGCGTCTTAAATGCGAATGTCATCGTGGTGGGAAGCTTCACGTAACTCGGAAGCTTACCCTCGCTGTCCCAGTTGCCGCTCCAGTTCCATAGGAACTCAAAGCCGTTGTCGCCCTCGTTATTATCGAACAGCGCGTTATAGCTCTTCTGCTGGATAAGTTTCTCGACGTTGGTCCCGTCGTCGGTCGTGAGCTCATCGTTGGTCATCGTGATGTTGAAGGCGTCCTGACCGTACTCGACGACCGTTGGCTGAGGAACATCCGGCATCGTCACCGTGCCGTCGCTCGCAAACTCAAGTGCGTCGCATGCCGGACCGATGAGCCAAGATGTCGAGGGCAGTTCGACCTTGCCGGCGGTCTTGGCCTTGAGCTTGAAACTCGCCACCGCGCCGGTACCGTTGTAGAGCTTGCCATCGCCGCGGTTGGCAAAGGCGAGATTGATAGTCTGCGTTCTGTCCGCGAACTGGACCTTCTCGCGAGACAGGTTCTCCATGCCGGCAGTCGAGCCGTCCTGCGCGATGCTCTCGGACACAAACTCGAACTGGTCGCTCTTGAAGTTGACGAGAGCGCCCAGGGCGTTGACGTTCTTGGCGTCGGCCGCATAGACATCAACGGTGATCTCATCACCGGCCTCGACCTCGGTCTTGCTCGGAATCACCGCGAGCGAACCTGCGACCTTTCCCTTTTGTTTAGTGCCGCCGTCAAGACCCGCCATGGTGAACGAGTAATCGTAGACGTCGTAAACGCCGTTATCGTTGAGGTCGGCGAAGTGGTCGCGGATCTGCGAACCGAACGTCGGGGTATCGGGCTCGCGATTCTCGAGGCCCAGATAGTTCTTCATGTTGGAGTAGTCTCCGTCGGAGATCGTGGCCTTGTTGAGGTTGGAGCCCACGGCGAAGCCATCCGTGCCGTCGGTCTTGTAGATGGCAATCTCGGACGCGGAGAAGAAATTGCCGACCGAGGCGAGCGGTGTCATGCGCACGTAACGGGCGGCCACGGTGCCGTCAAACGCTACCGTCTTACAATCAGCGGAACGTGCCCAATCGACCTCCTGGCTCGTCCAGTGGACGCCATCGAGACTCGTCTCAACACGCATCTTGGTCACAGTGCCGTTGCCGGCGTCATCGCGCGGATAGTACTCGAGCTTATCGAGCTTGTAAGCGCGTCCATAGTCAACGGTAAGCGCCTTGCCCAGATCGTTGCCACCGGAGTGGAAACCGCCGTCGCCCGACTGGAACTCATGGTCGAAGGCGAGCTCGGCCTTATGGCTGCCGTAAAGTGAGCCCTCCCAGGTGATTTGCTCGGCGTCGGGGACGTTCCGCCACGGATCGAGTGCGGAGTTCGCCTCGAGCACATCGCTCCAGGCGGAGTAGCCCTCGGCGTTGCGCGAACGAATCTGGTAGGTGTGCTTGCTATTGTAGGCGAGGTCGGTGTGCGTGAACTCGGCCGCATCACCCACGGCGAACACGGTGCCGTCGACCTTAAGGTCGTAGGAGGTAGCACCATCGACCTTTCCCCAGGTGAGCTTGATGCTCGTTGGGGTCGTGACGTCCTCGGGGGCAGCAAGGTTCGTGGGTGCGGAGAGGCTCTCGTTGAGGCGATCGGCTGTGAGCGTGGCGTCGGCGTTCACGAAACCGCCCAGCTCGAGCGTCTGCGCCGCCGCAGCAACATCGGTCTTCGCGAACTTGACGTAGACCTTGGGGTTCGTGGTGATCTTGGTGTTGTTAAAGCTCTCGCCCCGCTCGGCCTCGGTGCCGTCCACATCGCTGCCGTAGTGGTTGAGGTTAGGGGTCTCGCTGTAGAAGTAGACCGCCTGGCCGGCCTCGGGGGTCGCGGTGTCAAAGGTCTCCTGCGAGTCGACCTCAACCACGTTGAGCGCGGATCCGCCGTTCTTGGCGACGACGCTCATGGGCTTGGCGGACACGTTGGCCACGAAGGTCGTGGTGCGATTGGAGTCGTAGCCGTTGTAGCCACCCTGCGAGGCTTCGGCGGTAAAGGTCGCGGTGCCGCCTGCGGCCTTGGATCTGTAGACGGTGCTCACATGCTCACCGTAGGAGATATTGTCGATCGTACCGTAGGAATCGTCCTCAGTCGTGTTGTTCTCGATGGAGGAGCCGTCGTCCTCGTACTGCGTAAAGGTGCCGTCGCCCTCGGTGGCGAAGAACTCGACGATACGCTGGCTGCGGTCGGTACCCTTGGTGTTGGTGTCGCTCACGGCCTCGGGGTTGTTGTTCTCGGCGTACATCGGCACGATAGCGTTGGCCTTCACAAACAGCGGCAGCTTCCAAAGCGGAGCCTCGTAGTTGTTGAGAACCTGGCCGCCGCGATACTGCTTACCCGAGAAGTAATCGATCCAGATGGTGGGATTCTCGTCGGTGCCGTAGTTGGGGAGGTAAATCCCATTGCGAATGTCGTTGCCGTTCTCGTCTGCCTGGGTATCCTGATACACCGGTGCCACTAGGAAGTTCTCACCGAACATATACTGGTACTGCGTCGAGGTGCTTGCGGCGTACTCGGAGTTATCGGAAAGCAGCATGGCGCGGATCATGGGCAGGCCGGCATCGCCGTTACCCGTGTCGATGTTGGCCGCCGAGGCCGCGCTCGTGTAGATATAGGGCATGAGCTGCGCCTTGAGCTTGAGGTAGAAGCGCGAGATGCCTGTGTAGGGATCGCCGTGCGTCATGGGCGATTTACGGTAGGTGCCCCAACCGTCCATGTCGAGCATAGAGGGCGTGAACGTCTTCCACTGGTAGTCACGCGCAGAGATGATGGGGTCGCCGCCAAAAATGCCATCCATGTCGGAGCCGATGTTGGGGTTGCCCGAAAGACTCTGACCGATATACGTGGGGATATGGAAGCGAATGTACTCCCAGTTACCGCCATACTGGTCGCCGGTCCAAATGCCACCAAAGCGCTGCGTGCCGGCCCAACCATCGAGCGTGATGATGTTGGGGCGCTTGTTAGCGCCGGTCGTCACCGTGTCATAAGCTGTCTTGATGCCATTAAGACCAAAGGAGTAGCCAGATCCAACCCAGGCAACGTCGGTCTTAAGGGTAGTGATGCCTCCCGTCTTGACCTCGGCGTCGAAGTCGCGAAGCAGATGCCACGGGGTCTCAGGGTTGCTGTCGGGCTCAAGGTTGGACTGGGTCCACAAGCCCGTGCTCACACCCTTTGAGTTGGCATACTCGGTGAACTTCTTAAGGTTGTCGACGTTGGCACGCACAGCGTTAAGACGGTCGGCCGAGCTCGCTCCGTCGGAGTTGACGCCGCCGGTCTTGTAGTAACCGTTCTGGCCATAGCCGGCGCCGTAGCCGTCGTTCGGCAGGAACCAGCCGAGCGGCATGTCGCTGTCCTCGTAGTCATCGATAACCTGCCGAGCAGAGAACTGGCGGTCGAAATCGGTCGCTTTCATGTTCTCGGTATCAACCGTAGGGCCCTCACCGTTGAGCGTCTCGGCCGCAAGTGTGCCGTCGAGCTTGTAGCCCGTCGACATGCCAGACTCGTACTTAACGTCGCCCTTCTCGCTCGAGGACTTGCTGCCCTTGGTCTCCCACTTCTTTTGACCCGAGGTCGTTGACCAGCCATCACGGTTATAGGCATTAAGATGACCAAGGTAGAACCCGTACTCGGGCAGCAGTACCGGGTTACCGGTCACCTTGTAGTAGTCCTGCAGCATCTCAGTTGCCACGTTCGAAGCTCCCTCGTTGGTCGCCACGAAGTAGTAGGCATCAAACTCATTCTCGCTGTGCAAAGTCGTGACCGTCGATGAGTCCGTGGAACCGAAGTCGTAGGAACCCTCTGCAAACGTGTTTCGGAGCACGCCGTAGCCGTCACTCGTCCAATAAAACGGGTTGGGCGAGGCAACGCCGCCATCGGTCCAGTTGTTCGTGTTGGAGATGGCGATGGTCTGGTTGGTGTGCAGGAAGCGTCCGTTCTGGGTGCCGCCGCCAAAGAAGTTCTCGGACTTCTCCTTGGCGAGCGTCTGGACGGTACCCTTCTTATCAAGGTCGAGGGACGCGGACTCGGAAACCACGACACGGTCGCCTGACTTGATACTCATCTTGCCAGTCGCCTTGTCCAGGATCACGGTCGCCTTTCCGCCGGTGATCTCGATAGTGTCGCCCTTGTCGGCAACCGTCGCACTCGGCTTGCTGTAGGTGTCCGAGGTATCGGGCTGAGCCTGGATCTTAGCCGTGTGGGACTTACTGCGCGGCGTGGCGTACTCGGAAAACTCACCCTTGGGGTCGACGTTATAACGGAAAATACCGTCCTCGAGGAACGTAATACGGCCCTTGATGCCGTCAGCGAAATCGATGTCGACGACATTCGAGGCAGACTGGGACACGGTCGCCGAGTCGACGCCCTTGAGTGGCGTGGCAATCGCCTGCTGGGGATTGGCAAACACGAGCGTCGCTGCAGTGGCAACGAGGACCGCGCTTCCCTTCACCCACCGTTTCGTAAAAATGGAATTCCTGCGCATCTGGTCTCCTTTCTTCCGACATGCTGAGGTGCCGAGGACGCCCCCCCCCGGCAGCATGGGAAAACGTATCAAACGGAGATGTTCGGTACATTCCGCACAATGGGGGCCACCCGTTACCAAGGGGCCAACTGGTAGTAACCAGATAGCCACCTACTAGGTCATATCAACATATGGGAGCACTTGCGCACCCAAGTTCGGAATTCTCCCAGCGGCAGCAAAATAAGCGTCAACGGCAAGGTGGGCTTAATAAGCCATACCAATTGGTTCTTCAGTCAAATACCAATCTAGCAAAAATGTACTGTTTATCTGGTATTACACAGACCATACCTTTCCCTCGGGAACTGGGCTTCGCGAAGTTTCCCGAGGGAAAGGCTCAGCCGCCATCCTGCAACCTACCGGGGATTGCCATGACGTACGTTGGCTGATTTGGTTTGGAATGAGATGTTGACGGTGGCTGATGGGCACAACTGTCCCGGGTGCATTTCAAGATGCACCTAAATGTCTGTCTTTATCCTTATAGATTGTCCAGGTAGTCGTCGGCATCATAGGTAAGGCTGTAAGCTTTATTCAGGATGCGCACGAGCTCCTGGGCATCGTGCTCGCCGAGCGCTGAGAGTTGTTTCGAGAGCGATGCCACACTCTCGGCATTTTTTTTCGCCGCGAAATCACGGCCTTCCTCGGTAATGCTCACCAGCACACGCCGACGATCGTTTGGATCAGTCCCGCGCTGAACGTAACCCTTACTCTCGAGTGAATCCAAGATATGCGACATGCGCGCACGGGAGAATTTCAGCTTCTTGGCAATCTCGGAGGGAATGACATCACCGTCAATACCCGATAAATACTGTAAAACCGGTGCCTCGCCCACACTGGCGCCGCCGGCAGCACTCAAGGATCCCTTGGCAAGGGAACGTGAGTACACGATCAGTTTTCGAGCGACGTCATCGTAATCCACTGGGGATATTGTCCTTTGCAACTCTAGAAGGGCCATAAAACCGTCATTTGCCGTACATTAGTTAACATTCGCAACAATTATTTATGATACCCCAACGCGGAAGTCTATTGCTCGTCCTTCTTGCGTCGCATAAGCTCCTCAACGTCGATACCCGCGGCCTCGAGCATGCGCTCGACATTCTTTTTGGCGTTGGTCGTGCCAACCTTAAGCACGATCGAAAGCGGAGTGCCCACCACTAGGCACACGATGCCCACGGGGACACCCCAGCCGGGGCCTCCCTGCATACCCCACATCCCCATCAAAAAGCCAATCGCCACGAGCGAATAGCCCAGGCGCAGCCAAACGTTGAGCCGCTGAATAGCATCGGTCTGCATCTTTGCCTCGCGGATCAAGTCGTCGCGCGAAAGGTCGTGTCCGTGTTTCTCGTGCATATGGGTCCTCCTCGTGCAAAGCGTGCATCATGTGCAAGTACATCGTTTTTCGAATACGTCATCTTTCAAGAGCAATATAGCGGGTGTCGTGTAGGCGATGGAAGTCGCTGGCCATATTGCCCTCGAAGGGCGGCGCAAAATCAGAAGGCCGTGCGGTTGAGGCCGCACGGCCTTACAGGGGGCCAGGGGATGATGACTAGTAGCTCAGTGCCGGGTCGAAGAAGCCAATGAGAACGCCCACAAATGCGATCACAACGAGGATCAGCATCATAACGATGGGGTTGACCTTCTTCTTGGTCATCATGTACCAGCAGAAGATGATGAAGATCATCGGCAGCAGGTGCGGATAGATGCCATCGAGCGTGTCCTGGAACTTACCGCCACCGGGCAGCACCAGGTTGGGGCTGCAGGTGATGGAGACCCAAGTTGCGCCCACGGCACCGATGACCATGGTACCGACCATCACGATGGAATCGCGAAGAGCCTTTGCCTTGGGGCCAACGAGGGCCTCGACCGCCTTGCCGCCGAGCTCATAGCCCTGGTTGTAGGCAAAGCGCATGCCAAGGAACATGAGCAGGTTCCACACGACAATATAGAAGATGGCACCGAGCGGAGAGCCGCCGGTCGAGAGACCTAGGGCGATACCGAGCAGGATCGGGATCAGGGTACCGACGATCAGCGAGTCGCCAAGGCCGGCGAGCGGGCCCATGAGGCCGGCGCGGATGCCGTTGATGGCGTCGTCATCGATGGCCTCGCCGTTTGCGCGAGCCTCCTCGAGGCCGGCGGTGACGCCGACAATCATGGTGCCGATCTGCGGCTCGGTGTTGAAGAACGCGGAGTAGGTCTGGAGGGCCTGCTTCTGCTCCTCGGGCGTGTCGTAGAGCTCCTCGACGATCGGAAGCATGGCGCACAGGTAACCGAAGGTCTGCATGTGCTCCTGCGAGAAGCAAGTCAGGTTGCCGTAGGACCAGTTGCGGAACGACTTGGCAAGCGTTTTCTTAGAGAGTTTCTTCTTCTCTGCCATTAGATGTCCTCCTCTTCCTCATCATCGGAGCCCGAGGCGATAGCTGCCTTGGGAGCGTTTGCGAGGTCGATCTTGAGCGAAGCGATCTCATAGTTGATCAGGGCGAAGAAGCAGCCGATGCCGGCAGCGGCAATCAGGTTGCACCCCATGACAGCGGACAGGGTGAAGCCGAAGAAGAACGTGAGGAAGTCCGTCGGCTTGGAGATGACCTGCTTGAGCAGGATGGCGATACCGACGGTAGGCAGCAGCGAGCCGACGGTGAACAGCGTCTTCATCGCGATGCCGTCCATGGGCATGTAGGTCTTCATGAGGTCGACCATGGCGGTGCCGCCCATGGTGATGATGAACGTCGGGAGGAACGAGCAGACGATGTGACCAATCCAAGGCAGAACGTTGTTGACCAGGTAGAGCTTGTGGAGATCGCCCTTCTCAAGCCACTTCCACCCCATGCCCTGCCACACCAGGTTGATGGTGGCGGTGCCATAGAAGAGCACAGTGCCGAGCGTGCCGACGGCGGCACCGAGGGATGCGGCCATGCCGGCAGCCTCAGCGGAGGCGGGATCGATGCCCGAGTTCTTGATGGCGAGGATCGCCAGCGGGATGCCGATATAGGACACGGCGCGGACGTCGGCGGAGACGGTTCCGCCGGGGGTCACGAGAGCGATGTAGACAACCTGGATGGCAGCGCCGACGAGGATGCCCGTCTGCATATCGCCCATGATGATGCCGACGATGAGGCCGGCGACCAGAGGACGACCCAGAGTGTAGTTGCCGATCGTCGTGCCGCCCATGCCAGGCAGTGATGCCAGGCAGGCGAACAGGCCGAACAGCGCGGCTTGGAATGCATTGATTGCCATGCTTTCCCCTTTCTTTATTCCTCAGCCCCTTTCCCCAGGGCTGTAGGTACCAAAATGCAGCTGGCGCCTAACTAGAAGCCAAACTGACCGCGGAACTTGGGCCACTCACCAATGGATTTCTCCTTGATAAGGGCGAACTCGACCGTGTAGCCGGCGTTGGTGAGATCCTCGAGCGCCTGGGCCTCTTCCTGCGTGATCGACTGGTTGTTGCCGAGCTTGGTGGCGCCGGGACGGTCGTTGCAGGGGCCGACGATGATGCGGTCCATGCCGGGCTTAAAGCCAAAATCGACGAGAAGTTCCTTCATGTCGAGCGGGTTCTTGGTGATCAGGAAGTACTTGGTGTTGGACTTGAGAACCTTCTCGGAGACCTCCTTGAAGTGCTCCTTGGTCCACACGAACGTCTTCTTGCCCGAGGCACTCTTGTAGGCCTCCTTGAGCACGGGGTTGGACGCTGCAGCGTCGTTGACGGCGATAAGACCGTCGCAGGGATACTCGAGGGCCCAACGGGTAACGGTCTGTCCATGGATCATACGGTCGTCAATACGGATGAACGAAATCATGCGTTCTCCCTTTCTTTATCACCGGGGGTCTTTCCTCTTAACCCCCGCTCCATCACAAAAATTGGGGCGGATGCGCTGCCTAGATGTCGTCGTCCTCGTCGTCGGCGTCATCGGTCGGGACCACAAGCTCGGACATACCGTTCTTGCCCTCCTGCAGCATCATCTGCTTGAGAGAATCCAGGTCCATGGTGGCAAGCCCCATCATGGCGGTCATAGCCATGGGCAGATTCATACCGCCGAAGGCAATGGTGTGGGCGAGCAAACCCTTCTCGGCCAGCGTGTTCATGGCATTGGTGAGCGGCGATCCGCCCAGGATGTCACCAAGCAGGACAACCTCGTCATCGGCGGTAACGGGAGCGACCATCGCCTTGACGTTCTCGACATATTCGTCAGCGCCCATGCCGTCCACGAGACTCGTCGACAAGATGTTCGGGGCGTCATTGCCGAGCATCTTGAGGACACTGTGCAGTCCGGGAGCGAGCGTTCCGTGACTGACCATTACCAGATACCGCATGCGGTCTCCTCTCGACCTGCCGTGTGTCGCACGGCTTTGCTTTTTGCCGAGATTATTGTTGCGCCGGGGCATGTTCGGTACAAGAAAATAGTTGCGAACGGCAACTATTCATCGGTTAACGGTAGCAACTATTTTTGTGCCTAAATTATTTTTTCTTCCAATTATTTTTAAAATAGCAGGTAGATTGCCTGGTAAATGTTTTATGTTCCTTATGTACCATACATACCGACAAGAATCGGGCCTGACATCACCGGTTTGTCCCGCAGTGTCAGACCATGTCACGTATGCTCACGACATGGAGGTACCCCATGGACATGATCTCGTTTCTCGCCTCCGAACCCTTCGATCGC
Organism: uncultured Collinsella sp.; assembly: GCA_900553415.1. Taxonomy (GTDB): domain Bacteria; phylum Actinomycetota; class Coriobacteriia; order Coriobacteriales; family Coriobacteriaceae; genus Collinsella. The sequence goes on from USDH01000003.1 coordinate 22,461, forward strand.
AGCGGTGATACGCCGCTCTATGTCCAACTTAAACATCGAATCGCCCTGCTTATCGCCAGCCAGGCGTTCGACACCAAGACGCCGCTGCCACGCGAGCTCGAAATCTGTGAGCGGCTGGAGTTATCGCGCGCGACCGTGCGCCGTTGCTTCCAAGATCTCGTCATCGAGGGGCGCGTGGTGCGCAAACGCGGGCAGGGCACGTTCATCAAGCCCCAAACCTCAGCGCCCGGCATCGACCTGGCCCTGAATTTCAGCGCGCGGATGCGCGAAGCGGGACGGGTTCCGAGCTCACAGATTCTCGCCTTTTCAAGCATACCGGCCGTCCGCGGCATCGCCTCCGGGCTCAAAGTGCCCGAAGGGACACCCGTCTGGGAGATTCGCCGCCTGCGTCTCGCCAACGACAAACCCATGGAGCTCAACTACGTCTATATCCCCGTGTCACTTTGCCCCGAGCTCACACGCAAAGACGTGGATGGCTCGCTCTACGCCTACATCGCGGAAAAGACCGGCATCCTGCCCGCAAGCGTCGATGCCGTCTACGAGACGGTCAACCTCGACAAGCATGAGGCGCGCCTTTTGGGACAGAACACCGGTAAGGCGGCGATGCGCATCGTGCGTTCGACTTACGACAAGACGGGAACCCCGTTCGAGGTAGGCGTGCTCATCAGCTGCGACGGTCAGGCAAAGTTGCACGTGCACATCGCCGCCGACAAAACAACCTTCACCGCCACAGCCCAATAAATCCAAAACGTGGGCCCTGCCGTTCGAACGAATGGCAGGGCCCACACTCATTTTCTATTCAGCCCTAGTCATCGCACAAAGCCCCTTCGGCAGCACACGGTGCAACCGAGTCACCGTAGGCCGGGGCGGAGGGGGCTGAGTTTCTCACTGAGCGACTCTGCTTGCAGCCGGAGCGAAGGGGGAAACTCAGCCCCCCGCCCCGGCCGGCCAGCTCAACCTACACCGTGTGCTGCGGCAGGTCCTGCAGGGCGATGACGTCCATGCCCATGTCGTTGGCGCTGCCGTGACCTTGCTGGTCCTCGCGCACGGCCTCGATGGCGCTCACGTACGTGTTGGCCGCAGACATCGCGGTCACGCAGGTCACGCCGCGGCGCACGGCCTCGGTGCGCAGCAGGTAGCCATCGCCGCGCGAACCCGGGCCGTACGGTGTGTTGATGATCACCGCAATCTTGCCGTCGGCGATGAGGTCGCCGATGTTGGGACGCTCGCCGTCGTGCGGGCCGCTGATCTTCTCCACGACCTCGCACGTCACGTTGCCGCCGCGCAGCACGCGCGCCGTACCCTCGGTGGAGCAGATGTCAAAGCCCAGGTAGCGCAGGATACGAGCGACCGAAAGGATATGACGCTTGTCGCGGTCGCACACACTGATGAACACCTTGCCGCAGCTCGGGTCGGGCAGCTTGTAGTCAATCGCCAGCTGCGTCTTGGCATACGCCTCGGGATAGCTCTTGGCGATACCCATGACCTCGCCCGTCGACTTCATCTCGGGGCCCAAGATAACGTCGGCTCCCGGGAAACGACCCCAGGGCATAACGGCTTCCTTCATGCAAAACCAGTCCAACTGACGCTCGTCGCTCGGCAGGCCCAGGCTCGCGATGGAATCGCCCGCCATGATGCGCGCCGCACACTTGGCCAGCGGCACGCCGGTAGCCTTGGAGATAAACGGCACGGTACGGCTGGCGCGCGGGTTGGCCTCGATCACGTAGACGGTCTCGCCCTTGATGGCATATTGCACGTTGACCAGACCGCGGACTCCCAGCGCCATCGCGATGCGGCGCGTGGTCTCGCGGAGCTTCGCCTGCAGGCTCTCGCTAAAGCTAAACGGCGGAATGCACGTCGCGGAGTCGCCGGAGTGAATACCGGCCTCCTCGATATGCTCCAAGATACCGCCGATGTAGACCTCTTCGCCATCGCACAGGGCGTCGACATCGGACTCGATCGCTCCCTCCAGGAAGCGATCGAGGTACACCGGGTAGTCGGGGCTAATGCGCGCAGCCTCGGCCATGTAATCGCGCAGATGCTCGGCATCGTAGGCGATCATCATGCCGCGACCGCCCAGCACATAGCTCGGACGTACCAGCAGCGGGTAGCCAATGTGCGCGGCAACGGCTTCGGCCTCCTCAAACGAGGTGGCCTGGCCCGCCGGCGGGTACATAATGCCCAGCTTGTCGAGCAGGGCGGCAAAACGCTCGCGATCCTCGGCAAAATCGATGGCGTCGGGCTTGGTACCCATGATGTTCACGCCGCTCTCCTCGAGCATGCGTGCCAGCTTAAGCGGGGTCTGGCCGCCGAGCGTCACCACGACGCCGTCGGGACGCTCAACATCGATAACGTCCATGACGTCCTCGTAGGTGAGCGGCTCAAAGTACAGGCGGTCGGACGTGTCATAGTCGGTCGAAACGGTCTCGGGGTTGCAATTGACCATGATGGTCTCAAAGCCGCGGGCAGCCAGCGCATAGCTCGCATGCACGCAGCAGTAGTCAAACTCGATACCTTGGCCGATACGGTTGGGGCCGGCGCCCAGAATCATCGCCTTGGGCTTGTTCGCGGGCGTGGTCTCGTCGGGGGCAACGCACTTCTTGGCGACCGGGCTCGTGCGGTAAATGTTCTCGTAGGTCTTGTAGTGGTATTCCGTGGCACTCGAGAACTCGGCGGCGCAGGTGTCGACCGTCTTCATGCTGGGGACCACGCCCAGACCCTTGCGGTAAGCGCGAACAAAGCGCTCGTCCGAGCCGGTCAGCGCGGCAATCTCGGCATCACTCGTGCCATACTGCTTGAGCAGGCGCATCGCGTCGGCGTCGATATCCTCCACACGCAGGCCGCGGATGCTCTCCTGGACCTGCACCATGTCGTTGATACGGTTGAGGTACCACGGATCGATACCGCAGATGGCATGGATGTGGGCGATGTCCCAGCCACGGCGCAGGGCCTCGACCACAAAGAAGATGCGGTGCTCGGTCGGGGTTGCCACGGCCTGAGCGAGCTCATCGTCGCTCAGTTTGTCGGCACCCTCCTTGCCACCGGCGCAGATGCCCTGGTGACCGTCCTCCAGTGAGCGCATGGCCTTGCCGAAGGCCTCCTCAAAGGTGCGGCCGATCGCCATGATCTCGCCCACGGCCTTCATGCGCGTGGTGAGCGTGGGGTCGGTACCCTTGAACTTCTCGAAGGCAAAGCGCGGCACCTTGACCACACAGTAGTCAATCGTGGGCTCAAAGCAGGCAGGCGTTGCCTTGGTAATGTCGTTGACGATCTCGTCGAGCGTGTAGCCCACGGCAAGGCGCGCGGCGGCCTTGGCGATGGGGAAACCCGTGGCCTTGGAGGCCAGCGCGGACGAACGGCTCACGCGCGGGTTCATCTCGATGACGATCAAGCGACCGGTGTTGGGGTTCACGGCAAACTGCACGTTGGAGCCGCCGGTCTCGACGCCGATCTTCTCCAGAATGGCGAGCGACGCGACACGCATGCGCTGGTACTCAAGGTCACTTAGTGTCTGCGCCGGCGCCACGGTGATGGAGTCGCCGGTGTGCACGCCCATGGGGTCGAGATTCTCAATGGAGCACACGATGATGCCGTTGCCGGCGTGGTCGCGCATGACCTCCATCTCATACTCTTTCCAACCCTCGATGGACTCCTCGACCAGCACCTCATGGGCAGGCGAGAGCTCAAGGCCCTGGCTCACGATGGAGACGAGCTCCTCGTGGGTGTGCGCGATGCCGCCGCCGGCGCCGCCGAGGGTAAAGCTCGGACGCAGCACGCAGGGATAGCCCACGCGCTCGGCGATAGCCTCGGCGTCGGCCACGCTGTAGGCATAGCCCGAGCGCGCGACCTCCAGGCCGATCTCGGCCATGGCCTCGTTAAAGAGCTTGCGGTCCTCGCCGCGCTCGATAGCGGCCAGGTCGCAGCCGATCATCTCGACGCCGTACTTGTCCAGCGTGCCGTCTTTCGCCAGCTCAACAGCGGCGTTCAGACCGGTCTGGCCACCCAGCGTGGGCAGCAGCGCGTCCGGATGCTCTTTCTTGATTACGCGCTCGATAAACTCGGCGGTGATGGGCTCGACATAGGTGCGGTCGGCCAAGCCCGGGTCGGTCATGATGGTCGCCGGGTTGGAGTTGACCAGGATGACCTCAAAGCCATCCTCCTTGAGCACCTTGCAGGCCTGGGCGCCGGAGTAGTCGAACTCGCAGGCCTGGCCAATAACGATGGGGCCCGAACCAATAACGAGGATGCGCTTGATGTCAGTACGTTTCGGCATGTTAGTTCTCCTCGGTCGCAGCGTTCTCGGACTCGGCGAAATTCCAGCCGGCGAGGCGGTCCTTCGCGGTGTCGATGTCCAGGTAGTTCTCCTCGCCGTCCATGAGTCGCGTAAAGGCGGTAAAGAGATAGTGGGCATCGGTGGGGCCAGGCGAAGCCTCGGGGTGGTACTGGACCGAGAAACACGGGGCGTCGAGCAGCTGGATGCCCTCGGCGGTGCCGTCGTTGAGGTTCACATGTGTCAGGCGAATGCGACCAAAGCGCTCGTTCATCACGACCGGCGCGATGCCGCGACGCACCCAGGCGCGCAGGTCACCGTCGGCCGCATGCTCGGTTTCGCCGCCGGAAAGCTCCGGAATCAGTTTGCCCAGACTGGGGAACAGCAGGCCAAAGCCGTGGTTTTGCGCGGTGATCTCCACGCGACGGCTCACCAGATTCATAACCGGCTGGTTACCGCCACGGTGACCGAATTTAAGCTTTTCCATTTGGGCGCCGCAGGCCAGGCTGATCATCTGGTGACCGAGGCAAATGCCAAAGACCGGCACCTTGCCGATCAGCTGCTGTACCTGCTCATAGGTCTCCACCACGGCATCGGGGTCGCCGGGGCCGTTGGACAAAAAGACGCCATCGGGATTCATGTCGAGCACCTGCTGGGCGGGCGTATCCCACGGCACGACGGTGAGATCGCAGCCGGCACGGACCAGGCCCTCCAGAATACCGCGCTTCACACCGCAGTCGTAGGCGACCACTTTGTGACGGGCAGGAGCGGCAGCCGCAAGCGCAAAGTCATGCGTGGCAGGCAGGTCGGCGGCCACAAACTCGTGAGGCGCGGGGCAACTTACGGTCTTGACCAGGTTCTCGCCTACCAGCGTGGGCGCAGCGGACAAGCGCTCGGCAAGCTCGTCGACGTCGAAGATCTCGGTCGAGATAATGCCCATCTTGGAACCATTGTCGCGCAGATGGCGCACCAGAGCGCGGGTGTCGATACCCTCGATAGCGACGATGCCGTGAGCGCGCAGGTACTCCGGCACGCTGACGGCCGAGCGCCAGTTAGAAGGCGTGGCGCACATGTCGCGAACGATCATGCCGCGCATAGCCGGAGCGCTCGCAGGGCGCACGGCGTCGCCGGGGAAGGCCGACTGGACATCGGTCTCGTCGATACCGTAATTGCCGATCTGCGGATAGGTCATGGTTACAATTTGGCCGGCATAACTCGGGTCGGTCATGACCTCAAAGTAGCCCTCAAGCGAGGTGTTGAAGCAGACTTCGCCGGTCGCGGTGCCCTCGGCGCCGCATGCACGTCCATAAAAAATGGTCCCATCCTCAAGATACAGGATACAGGGACCGCAGGTGCCCTTGCTGGTTTTGGCCAGCATACGCTGGCAAAGCTCGCTGGGCGCGAAGGTGCGGGCGGCAGCGCCCGCGGTATGGTTGTTCGCCATAATTCTCCTTCCCGGTCTCACAGGACCGGCTTAAAGGTGTGTAGTTAGGCCTCGCGGTATTGTAACCGCAAGCATGCCTCATGGCGTTAATTTCATCGAAATGTTTACGAAATGATAATTATGACTTTCTATGCATAATGATTATTTAATCCCCGTCCCAGAAAAATTATCCCGCGTGGGCTTGTGGCTCACGCGGGATAATGGCCTCTTACTTTTGCTTGTCCTGTTCCAGCAGATCGGACGGTGAGCGATCGGGCTTGCCGCCGCGGAAAATCTCGCGGCCATGCAGACGATGCTCCAGGTCACGTTCGGCCTTTTCCTCGTCAATCTTGGTCTGGCTCACCACCGGGTCCTCGATCAGCGACGAAACCGAGTTCGCCTGTTTTTGAATGCGCTCGGCAATGGTGTCGTCCATGCTTACGATGCGCATCTTCCAGTCGATACTCGTGGCGTTGGATGAGCTCTTGGTCCACACAAACGTCAAAATGGCGCTCTGATGACCCCGCGCGGGGAACATGCCAAAAAAGGAATCGTGCTGAATGTTGCTATCCTCGTCGATATAGGCGTGAACGTTATACACCACGCGGTCAATCTTGTCGTTGAGCAGGGCGTTGGTCGCAAGCGCCGCGGCCTGGATCTGCCCGTTGGACAGCAGCTCGAGCTCATTGGCAGACGACGTGTCCAACACCGTCACCTCAACCGTGCCCGTGCGCTCATCGGCCTCGTCGACAGAAAAATCAAGCGGGAACTGCGTAAAGCCGTTGCCCCATTCGAGTCCACCCTTGAGCGCGGTCGAGACGGTATCCACCGAAACGCTCTCGGACAGGTTGGCGGTATTCAGACGGCGCATCACGCCGTAGCCGATCTGCATGCCCACGATCAGCACCAGAATACCGATGACCACGGCCATCGCGGTCTTCGTAATGGTATGGCTCACCTGCGAGCCCGAAGGATCGTCCTCGGACAGCGGGTCGATATGTTTTGCCTGGCTCGCGCGGTCCTCGCTGCGCAGCTGCGCTAGCGCCGCTTTGTCACCGCGCTTGGCCGCAGCCTCCTTCTCACGCATGCGCTCGGTTCGCTTTTTGGCAAGCGTGGGATCCAAGACACCGGATGCATCGATTTCGGAGAATAACTCCGTCACTTCTTCCGGAGTCAAAGGGTTCTTGTCAGCCATAAACTTCCTGTCATATCAATCAGTCGAGCTCGTGCGCACGCGCACCTTCGAACTGCATTCGATAGTAACGGGCATAGGTGCCGCCACGGGCGAGAAGCTCCTCGTGCGTGCCACGCTCCACAACGCGACCATGCTCAACGGTCGCAATCTCATCGGCATGCTTAATGGTCGAAAGACGATGGGCGATGATAATCGTGGTGCGGCCGCGTGCCAGCTCTTCGAGCGACTCCTGGACCGCCTCCTCGCTCTCGTTATCCAAAGCACTCGTCGCCTCGTCCAAAATCAGGATCTTGGGGTTCTTGAGAAACACGCGCGCGATGGCGACGCGCTGCTTCTGTCCGCCCGAAAGACGGCTGCCGCGCTCGCCCACGACCGTGTCATAGCCCTGTGGAAGCGACTCGATAAAGGCGTCGATGTTGGCGCGACGGGCGGCCTCGGCGATCTCTTCCGCCGTAGCGCCCGGCTTGCCGTAGGCGATGTTCTCGCCAATCGTACCGTCAAACAGATAGACATCCTGCTGCACCAAGCCGATGGCACGACGCAGGCTCTGCTGCGTCACATCGCGCACATCCTGGCCGTCGATGCTAATGGAGCCGGCAGCCACGTCATAAAAGCGCGGCAGCAGCGAACAGGTCGTGGACTTGCCGCCGCCCGAAGGGCCAACCAAAGCGATGGTCTGCCCGGGCTTGATGGACAGGTCCATATGGTCGATAACGGGACGCTCGTCGGCATCGCCCTCGCCCAGCTCGACATCCTCGTAGTTAAAGCACACGTCGTGATACTCCACGGCGCCGGCAGTCACCTGCAGATCCGTGGCGCCCGGCTTGTCCTGGATATCCGGCGCGGTCGAGAGCACCTCGTCCATACGCTTAAAGCCGGCAATAGCCTTCTGATACGTTTCGGCCGAATTGACGAGTGTCTCGAGCGGCGTGCAGAACAGCGAAATATAGAGTGCAAAGGTCGCCATATCGACCGCCTGCAGCTGTCCCTGGGCGACCAGCCAGCCGCCCAGCAGTACCACGATCACATAGAGCACACCCGAGAGCAGGCCATACGTCGCGGTATAGACGCCCATGGCGTGATACATGTTCTCCTTGGACAAAAGGTAGCGGTCGTTAGAGGCACGGAACTTGGCACGCTCGGTCTCCTCGTTGGCAAAGCTCTTGACCACGCGCATACCCGCCAGAGAATCCTGCAGCTGTGCATTAATGCCGCTGATCTTCTTGCGGTTGTCGCTAAAGACCTCGCGCATGCGCATGTTCTGCCAAAACATGACGACCGCAAACGCCGCCGTCACCACGGCCATGGCAAGCGCCAGCACCGGAGCGATGGTAAAGAGGATCACAAACGAGCCGATAATCTCGATACCGCAGATGATGATCCACTCGGGTACGTGATGCGCCGCCTCGCAGATATCGAACAGGTCGTTGACCACGCGGCTCATCATGTCGCCCGAGCTGTTGCGGTCAAAGTACGCAAAGCTAAAGCGCTCATACTGGTCAAACAGGTCCTCGCGCATTTTGGACTCCATACGCGCGCCCATCACGTGACCCCAATAGCTCACAAAGTAGCGGCAGGCGCAGCGGACGGCATACATCAGCACCAAGCCCACCGCGATCATGCCGAGCGCCTGCATAATGACAGCCTGACCCTGAGTAAAGAGCCCACCGGTCAAATTGCGCAGGATAATGGGGAACGCCAGGTCAATGGCGGCAAGCACCAGAGCACAAACAGTATCGGCAATAAAAAGCCCCATCTGGGGCTCGTAATACGAAAGAAACCTCTTCAGCATGTGATCCTCAAAGAAATATCAGCAACGTAAGGCCCTGGGACAAAGCAATCAGTAGTACTTGTCCCAGGGCTATCCCCACTCGTTAAAGCTCCGTGCCCCCAAGGCGGTGCGCGATGCTATCGCAGGCCAAGGCGCCCACGACGGTCTTGGCGTCTTCGATCTTGCCGTCGAGTACGGCGTCGATCAGCTCGTGCAGCGGCACCAGGTCCACGTTGACAAACTCGTCATCATCGGGGTTGGGCGCATCAAACTCGAGCTTGGTAGCCAAGTAGATGTGGATGATCTCATCGCAAAAACCGCAGGACGTGACAATCGACGTCAAAAAGCGAATACGACCAGCCCTAAAGCCCGTCTCCTCATGCAGTTCGCGCTTGGCGCAATCGAGCGGGTCCTCGCCCGGGTCGAGCTTGCCGGCAGGAATCTCGACCGTCACGCGGTCGATGGCGGTGCGGTACTGACGCACCAGTACGATCTTGCCGCTCTCGGTCAGTGCCACAACGGCCGCCGCACCCGGATGGCGAACGATATCGCGGGCGCTACGGTGACCGTTGGGCAGCTCAACCTCAAGACGGTGGACGTCGAGAATCTTGCCCTTCCAGGCGCACTCCTCCGAAAGAATCTTCTCGTGCAGCTCGGCATCGTGCGGGTCGTCGTCGCCCAGCACCAGTGCCGGCTCGTCAGCGACCTCGCCACCAGGCTCGCCCTCGGCGTGCCCATACATGCGGCTGTCCTCTTCGACGATCTGCGCGTCCACGAGCTCTTCGTTCTTCTCGTCCATCCGTCTCATTCCTCTCGGATTTTAGGCATCCCAGGCGTCGCGGCCGCGCAGCGCGCGCAGGCCGATGTCGTGACGCAGGGTCTTACCCTCAAAATCAATCTTCTCGCAGGCCTCGTAGGCAAGGTTGCGAGCGTTCTCGAACGTGTCGCCCAGAGCGGTCACGGCAAGCACGCGACCACCATTGGTCAAGAGCTGGCCGTTCACCGCAGCAGTGCCCGCGTGGTACACGGTCACGTTCTCCATGGCCTCGGCATCGGCGATACCGGTGATGACCTTGCCCTTCTCGTAGCTGCCGGGATAGCCCGCGCTCGTCAGGACAACGGCCACGGCCCACTCGTCGCGCCAGTCGAGTTCAATCTGATCGAGCTCGCAGTTGGCACAAGCCAGCATGACCTCGACCAGGTCATTCTTAAGGCGCGGCAGCACGACCTGCGTCTCGGGGTCGCCAAAGCGGGCATTGAACTCCAGCACCTTGGGGCCGGCGGGCGTGAGCATAAAGCCGCCGTACAGGCAGCCGCGGTAGTCGATGGCCTCGGCAGCAAGCTCGGCCTGCAGCTGTGAATCCAGGGAGTTCACGACATTCTGGGCCTCAGCCTGCTGGGCATTGAGCTCGTCGACTTTCTTCTGCGTCGCGGCGACGTTCTTCTCCTGCTCGGCCTGCTTATCGGTGAGCTGCTGCTTAAGGTCCTTGACCTCTTGGATGGTCTGGGCCTGCTTGTCGGACACCTTGCCGTAGTAGAAGAGACGGTTGAGCATGTCGCCCAGGTCATCGACACCCGTCAGGACCTGGAGCAAACTCAGGCCGCCTGTCTTGTACTCACCGGCAACGTAGCTCGAAAGCTTTGCCTGGCCTTCGGCGATCTCTTGCTGCTTTTGCGTAATCTCGCCTGCAGTCTGATCAAGCTCCTGCGTCTGTGCGGAGAGTTCATCGTGAATTTGCTGGGTTTGCGTGCCGATCTGCTCGAGTTTAGTACGAGCAGCGGCAAGGTCGGATGCGGTATCGGCGTAGGCCGGAGCCACGAGGCCCAGGCCCAAAACACAAGCGAGGGTTGCCGTAGCAGCGCAGCGTGCCATGTTTCTGTGCGTGTTTGCTGTGCGCATGTAGCTTCCTTTCCAGTAACTAAGGGTAACGGCTAGTCCACCGTCACCAGGCTAAAGAGCTCAACATCGTCGTCAGTCGGCGTGAGCTTCTTGCGCGGGTTGAGAAACGCAAGCTCAAGGATACAACCGTAGCCCACAAGCTTTGCGCCCATATCACGCACCAGTTTACCTGTTGCCTCGACGGTTCCGCCCGTCGCGACCAAGTCGTCCAGAATCAACACGGTATCTTTAGAGCTGATGGCATCGGCGTGAATCTCGATAGAATCCGTTCCATACTCGAGCTCGTAGCTCTCGCTTATCGTCTTGCGCGGCAGTTTGCCGGGCTTACGTGCGGGTACAAAGCCGGCACCTAGGGCGACGGCCACGGGCACACCGACCATAAAGCCGCGGGCCTCGGGTCCTACGACCTTGGTAATGCCCATATCGGCAAAATGCTCGGCAAGGGCATCCACCATGGCCCTCAGGGCCTCGGGATTGCCAAAGAGCGGTGTGATGTCCTTAAAGACGACTCCGGGCTCGGGATAGTCGGGGATATCGACGATATGAGATTCGAAGTCGTACATGGTGTGACCTTTCATGGATTGCCGGGTGGACGGCGATTATTTACCCGTGTTAGCAGACGGGTTATGCGAGGGGACGACGACCTTGGACGGTTGCACGAGCGACTCCTCGTGCGCGGCAACCGCGGGGACGCTTGTCCCATCGCTTTTAGCCTTGGTGGATTCGGAACGTGCAATCTCCTCATCGAGTGCATCAATGTCGGCGTCCTCGACCACGGCGTTGAGCGACTCAAAGACACGGTTCTTAAGGAGCGCGGTATGCACACCCTCGGTGAGGTCGTGCAGCTTCTTAAAAGCGCGCTCGAGCTTGGCGTCGCGCTCATCATCAGAGGTATCCATGCCGAGCATGCTCACGAGAACCTGCTCAAACATCGAAGACTCGCGGTTTGCCGACGATACGTACTGACGCAGGTTGCGCGGCTCAATGTGGAAGCGCGACAGCTCCGAGCAGTAGCGGATAATCGGGAAATCTCTGCCATCGACGAGCTCTCGGTTCTGCGGGCTCTTGATGATGCGGATAAGATCGTTCTCGGCAAGGGAGCGGATAAACGAAATCTCAACACCGAGCATGTCGGGGATCGTCTCGATGGGGTGCAGCTTTTGCTTGGTCTCCTTGGGCTCCGTCTTAAGCGGAACATCGGACAGCAAGCCCACCTCGTAGGCGAGCGTTGACAGGTCCGTTGCGTTTTCCAAGCGCTGCTTAATGACGTTGAGCGGCATGTAGCGGGTCTTCTGCAGGTGCAGGATGACCTCGAGACGGTCAACGTCTTCCTTGGAGTACTGGCGATACCCCTTAGGCGTTCGATGAGGGGTGATGAGCCCCTCATCTTCTAGAAATCTAATTTTTGAGTTCGATAGATCGGGGTATGCGCCTCGAAGTAGATTGACGACTTGGCCGATACTCAGATAGTTGCGTTCGGCCATGCCCTACTCACCGGTTTCGATGCGCTCCGGCGTGCTCTCGTGGTAGATGAGCGTAAACGTACCGATCTGGACGGAAGAACCATCGTGCAGCGGGGCCGCGTTGACAATGGCGCCGTCGACCCAGGTGCCATTGAGCGAGCCCAGGTCCTCAATGCGAGCGCCGAGGCCCTCGCGAATAATGCGCGCGTGGCTACGCGAAACGGTCATGTCATTGAGGAAGATGCCGTTCGCAGGATCGCGGCCGATGGTGGTCACGTCGTCCTCGAGCTCAAAGGCGGCACCAGTCTGCGGACCCTTGACGATGGACAGAACGGGTGCGGTGATGCGCACGTTGGCCATAAGGTCGGGAACGGTGACATCGCTCGAAGGAACACGGAAAACGCAGGTAGCGTCCGCAGTCTTATCGTTCTGAGGCATATTGTTAACCTTGTTGTCCATGACAACCCCTATCTAACGCGGACATGCCGCAAAGAATGAACCGTACGTAATCATACCCCAATGAATCAGTCTTCGATTTCGGGGTTGAGAAAGTCGATGTCCTCGTCCTCGGGATGCGCGATGGCCTGTTTAATGGCCACACCGCCCTTAACCGAGTAAATGACAGCGGTGAGCATGGAGAAAATCACGCCGCCGTAGACAAAGAAGATGCCGAGGGGCACCGAGCTACCGTTGAGGCCTGGGAATGCCGTGAACGTGGCGGGCAGCAGATGCCAGCCTTCGATGACGGGGAACCCAAGCAGCATGAGCGAGAAGCCGGTCATGAGCAGTGCAGTGGCAATCTTTCCGGGAAAGACGACATCGATGGGGCGACGGTGATAATGACGCACGATAAGCGTGCCGATGCCCAGATAGATGTCGCGGCCAATAATGAGCACGCAGACCCAGATGGGCAGCTCTCCGCGGACCACCAGCCCAAGTACGCCGGTGAACAGCAGCGCACGGTCGCAGATGGGATCCATGACCTTGCCGAGCCACGAGACCGTCTTGGTCATGCGGGCGATCTGACCGTCCATCCAGTCGGTGGAGGCGGCAACGGCGTAGATAACGATGGCGATGACGCGGTTGTTATCCGTCACAAACAGGTACAGAAATACCAGGGTGAGGATCAGGCGCGTAAAGGTGATGAAATTGGAGATCGTAAAGATCTTATTCGACGGGTAATCGGAAGTGCCGATAAGCTCCTTTTTGATCTTCTTTTTGATGCCCACAGGACTCCCCCGCTGGTTAACGACAAAACTTTCGATACTATACCCGTTCCGGCGATGTCTATCCAGCGTAAGCATAGAGAGTCCAGACATATGGAGGATGCTACTGGGTTGTGCGGCATTCTGCATTTGTGTACATCCTTGGAGAACGCCTATGCGCCACTATTTTGCCCCCATGGAGGGGCTGACGGACAGCGTTTACCGCCGTCTTCACCACA
>USDH01000004.1 GCA_900553415.1 uncultured Collinsella sp.
CCCACGAACTCGGCCTCATAGGTGGCGCCGTCATCCATGGTCACCACGTACTGGTCATAGCCATCGACCACGTGGTTGTTGGTGAGGATGTGGCCCTCGGTATCGAGCACAACGCCCGAACCGACGCTGCCCGAGCCGTCCGACTCGTCGGCAGACTGCGAAAGCGAGCCATTCTGGCCGCCGCTCGAAGTGGCGGTAATGGAAACCACGGAGGGCAACGCCTTGGCAGAAACGGCCTCGGCCAGCGTGGTGTCCTCGGAGTCGATCGAGATCTTTTGCGTCGACGAACCCGAAGCACCCGCCGTCACGGCATTCTTTCCGCCGCCAATGTTGAGCGTGCCGCTCATAATGAGCGCAATGACCAGCAGAGCGCCGCAGGCACAGCCGGCGAGTGCCGTAATAAAGATCGGCAGCTTTTTGGTCTTGGTCTTGACCACCGTGTGCTTGTTTACAACCTGCTGGCCACCCAGCGGCTTACCGGCCTGCGTGTCGTAGGCCTGCACGTAGGGAATGTTGTTGCCATCGGCAGGCGTCGACTCCACCTGCACGCGCGGCTGCTGCTGGGTCTCGCCGGCGTTGCCCGCATCCTGGGGACGCTGGGAATCGTACTCGCTCATAGCTGCGATCCTTTCGTCAAATAACCAAAGGCCCGCCAAACATGTGGCGGGCCATCATTGTTCACGTTGAGTTGTACCCCAATATGCGGGCGTACGTGTACGAGAACGCAATCTTTTAGGAAGGCTTAAGTTCTGCTGCAAACTCGAAAGAAACCCGCACCTGCGTCAAAACCACCACAAAGGTGCCTGTCCCCTTTGTGGTGGAAATCTAGTCCTTAAACAGATAGCCCACGCCGCGGACGGTAGTGATGTGCGCCGCGATCTGCGGGCCCACCTTGGAGCGGATGCGTCGAATGTGCACGTCAACAGTGCGCGTGCCGCCGCAGTACTCAAAGCCCCACACGCGGTGCAGCAGCACCTCGCGGCTGTAGGCGCGGTTGGGGTGCGTCGCCAAAAAGCTCAGCAGCGAGTACTCCATCAGCGTCAGGTCGATGGGCTCGTTATCGAGCGTCACCTGGTAGGTAGCCAGGTTGATCTCGAGGTTATCGATGTTGAGCACATCGTCAGCGGTGACGGTCTCCTCCTCGCCCATCAGGCGCTGCGCGCGCGCCTTGAGCTCGTTGGGCGTCGCCGTGGGGCATACAAAGTCGGCATGCGCGTGATTGGGCAGGCGCAGGGTGCCGAGCGCCTCGTCGTCGACGATCACCAGCATGGGAACGCCGCCGCGGTCGTCGAGCCATTTGGCAATCTGATCGATGCGGTCGCTGCGGATGCCGTCGGAGTCGAGGATCAGCAGGTCAAAGTCGTGCGCCGCAGTCGGCGAATCGGGGGTTGCCAGGCTCACCTCGACACCCAGGGTGGTCGTCAAGCTGCGGGCAAACTCGTGGAAGCGCGTCGTGCGCGCCATGAACAGGGCACTCTTTTCGGACATATCGGCCTCCAAAGAAATGAGCTCAATCGTACTGGGACAAGCCAGCGCGATTAGGAGTTCGCCAGGTAGTGCTTGATCTCCCACTCGGTGATCGTAGACTCAAACTTATGCCACTCGTCGCGCTTCTTTTTAAGGAAGAAGCTGTGGATGTGCTCGCCGAGGGCATCCTTCATAAACTGCGAGTCCTCAAAGACGTCGAGTGCCTCTTTAAGCGAGCGCGGCAGCGGCGTGTAACCGGCCTCGACCATCTGACGGTCGGTAAGCTTGAGCGTCTCGGCAGTGGCCTCGGGCGGGAGTTCCAGCTTGCGCTCGATGCCGTCCAGACCAGCCGCCAGCGTGACGGCGTTGACCAGGTACGGGTTGGCCATGGGGTCGGGACTGCGCAGCTCGATGCGCGTGGACAGCGGCTTGCCGGGCTTGTAGACCGGAATGCGGATCATGCTTGCACGGTTGCGCAGACCCCACGTGGCGTACTGCGGCACGGAGTCGCCACCCGTGGTGATGCGCTTGTACGAGTTGACCGTGGGGTTGGTGATGGCGCTGATCTCGCGCGCGTGCGCCAAGATACCGGCCATATAGTGCTTGGCGACGTCGGAGAGATGGTACTTCTCGTCGCCCTCGCCCCAAAAGACGTTGTTGCCGTCGTGGTCGAACAGCGACTGATGCAAAAACATGGCGCTGCCGTCCTCGCCCGCCAACGGCTTGGGCATAAAGGAGGCGTGGCAGCCACTCTCATAAGCCTGCTGCTTAATGATGAGCTTTGCCGTGGTGATGGCGTCGGACATGCTCAGGGCCTCGGCGTGGCGCAGGCTCATGCCGTGCTGTGAGCGACCGGCGGCGTGGAAGGTGTACTCCACGGGCACGGACATCTTCTCGAGCGTGAGGACCGTGTTGCGGCGCAGGTCGCGGGCGGCATCGCTCACCGAAAGATCGAAGTAGCCCACGTTGTCGAGCGGCTCGGGCGTGTGCTCGTCGGGGAAGTAGTAATACTCCAGCTCGGCGCCCACGTTGAGCAGGTAGCCGGCTTTCTCGGCCTTATGAAACATGCGGCGCAGGGCATCGCGCGGGTCGCCGGCAAAGGGCCTGCAATCGGGAGTGCACACATCGCAGAACACGCGGGCGACGCCGTTGTGGCTCGGACGCCACGGCAGGATCTGGAAGGTCGAAGCATCGGGAAACGCCAGCATATCGGCTTCCTCGGGCGTGGCAAAACCCTCGATGGCGGAGCCGTCAAAGCCAATACCCTCCTCAAAAGCGACCTCGAGGTCCTCGGGGCTAATGGCAAAGTTCTTGAGGCGGCCAAGAATGTCGACAAACCACAGACGCACAAAGCGGATGTCACGCTGCTCTACGGAGCGGAGTACGTAATCGATGTTCTGCTGGTTCATGTCGCTCCCCTTTCTTTCGGGCGGGTTTCGACTGGTCTATATCGCAGATACTATCGCAGAAAAATGTTTCCGCAGGGTTAAAGCGTATCAAGCGCTCAAAAAACGTGTGCGAACAGGCAGTTGCGAACGAGTAGTTAGCGCGAGGTCGAAGCGCGGTGTTCGATGTGGCCGGGGACCTCGATGCGCTTGGGGGCGAGCTTTGCGGCATCGCCCACCGTAGTGGTAACAACGTCGATACGCTCGGACAGGCGCTCGACTACGCGCTCGGCAATGGTAAGAGTGTCCTGCGCTGCCGTGGTCACACCGCCAAAGAGCACGTGGTTCCAGGGATAGTCGTCAAACGTTGCGATCTTGAGACCCGCCGGCAACGAAGGTCCCAACTGTGCCAGCGCCTCGGTCAGGCGCAGGAAGACCAGACCGTTGACGGCAATGAGGCCGAGCTTTTTACCCGCATAGCCGCGGATGGTCTCGTCCAGGCGACTGACACCCGTGGCGCCACCGTCGGCCAGGGTGACGACCTCGCCCGCAAGACCGCGGCGCGAAAGCTCGTCGGCAAAGGCCTCGGCGCGCTCGCGACGCACGGGGCTGTCATCGCTTGCCTCGGTGAGCAGGCACAGGCGCTCGCTGCCAGCAGCGGCCAAGGCGTCTACCAGGCCGGCAACCAGCTCGCGGTTGTTAGAGGTCACCAGATCGATGCCACCGTCGGCAACATCGCGGTCGAGCAGCACGACGGGCAGGCGCCCCGCGGCCGCGGCGATTGCCTTGTCGTTGCCTCCGCAGGTATTGACGACCAGGCCGTCCACGCCGGCATCGATAAGTCTGGTGAGCGACTCTGCCTCCTTGGCGGGGTCGTTGCCGCTAATGGCCGTCATGAGCGAGCAGCCGCGCGCGGCGGCGCTGGCGGAAAGCCCTTCGAGCATGGCGCTGGAGAACGGGTTGGCGATGTCGGCCAGGATCACGCCGATGAGGTTGGTGCGTGAGCTGCGTAGATTGCGTGCGGCGGCACGTGGGCGATAACCAGTGCGCTCGATAACCGCCGCGATGCGAGCGCGGGTTTCCTCGGTCATCTGCCCGGGGCGGTTATTGAGATAGCGCGAGACCGTGGCCGGGCTCACGCCCGCCTCGGCGGCAATGTCCTTGATTCTCATCTGCGCCATAGCGCACCCCGTTTCCCAATTGTCGGCAGTCTGAGCCATTTTAGGCATTTTTTTAAAAATCTCGCTTGCAAAACGCTGTAGGTGAGTATACTACAACTCGAAACGAAACCGATTTCGTAAACCGATTTCGGCAAGCGTTGGCACGGAGGTGCAAAGATGTACCCTACCGTCTTGGCACCTCCGTGCCAACGCCATATCAAAGGTGTACGCACGAGTAAGAAGGAGCTGCGCGACCATGGGTAAAACGGTTCTTACCTTCGGCGAGATCATGATGAGGCTCTCGCCCAAAGATCATCTGCGCATTGAGCAGGCGACCGAGTTTGATGTCCGCTACGGCGGCGCCGAAGCCAACACCGCGCTTTCCCTGGCCTACCAGGGTGACAAGGCAGCTTACGTCTCCGTTGTCCCGGCCAACCGTCTGGGCGAGTGCGCCCTGCGTTCGCTGAAGGTCTACGACGTCGATACCTCACGCGTCGTGCGCCAGGGCGACCGTCTTGGCTCCTATGTGTTTGAGGTCGGCGCCTCGCAGCGCGGCAACGGCTGCGTCTACGACCGCAAGTACTCTGCCATCAACATGGCCAAGCGCGACGTCTTTGACTGGGACGAGATCCTCAAGGGTGTCGATGTCTTCTACTTCTCCGGCGTGACGCCCGCCGTCTCCGACGAGATGGCAGCTGCGTGCAAGGATGCCCTCACCGCCTGCCGCGCCAAAGGCATCACCACCGTGTGCGACGTGAACTATCGCGGCAAGATGTGGTCGCCCGAGAAGTCGCAGGCCACCATGAAGGAACTCCTGCCGCTCGTTGACATCTGCATTGCCAACGACGAGGACGCTCCTGCCGGCCTCGGTATGACCTGCGTCTCCGGCTCCCTTGCCCACGGCATCGAGGAGCGCGACACCTACGTCGAGATGGCCCGTCAGATCTGCGCCGAGTACGGTTGCAAGAAGGTCGCCTCGGTCGTCCGCAACATCTCCTGCGTCGAGCGCTCCATTTGGATGGGCATGCTCTTTGACGCCGAGAGCGGCGAGCACTGGTTCTCCCCCGCCCACGACGTGCACGTGCTCGAGGGCGTTGCCGCCGGCGACGCTTTCAACGCCGGCCTCGTCCATGCCCTCATCAACGACTTTGACCCGCAAGACGCCGTCAACTACGCGATTGCGGCCTCGATCCTCAAGCTCACCATCAAGGGCGATTCCAACCTGGTGACCGCAGACGAGATCGCAGCCGTGGCATCCGCCGCCGACGGTGGCACCCGCGTCGCGCGCTAAGCCGTCCCCATTCCGCGGGCCGCAGCTTTCCATACCCATACCTCTGCGGCCCGCTCCCCGATTTCTCCGGTCGGGCAAAACCACCAGTCCCATTCCGGTTTTGCCTGGCACTTCCTATACGACTGGTCGCGCAGCCGGTTTTGAAATTGCTTGTGACCCCAAGCAGTGCCTCCGATAACCAATCCAAAACCGGCTCATGACCAGCATATTTGGCAATCACGCGCCAGCGCGCGCCGTACATCGAAAGGAACATCATGTTCGATCAGTTCTACACCACGCTTGAGTCCCTGGGCATCGTGCCGGTCGTCGTGCTCGATAAGGTCGAGGACGCCGCACCGCTCGCCCACGCCCTTATGGCAGCTGGCATGAAGTCCGCCGAGGTCACCTTCCGCACCGCCTGCGCCGCCGAGTGCATCGCCGCTATGGCCGAGGCCGAGCCCGAGATGTGCGTCGGCGCTGGCACCGTCCTGACTGTCGAGCAGGTTGAGCAGGCCCGCGCCGCCGGTGCCAAGTTCATCGTCTCCCCGGGTTACAACGAGGACGTCGTGAAGCACTGCATCGACATCGACCTGCCCGTGCTGCCCGGCACCGTGACCCCCTCCGAGGTTACCGCCGCCGAGAACCTGGGCCTCAAGGTCACCAAGTTCTTCCCCGCGGCTCAGTATGGTGGCCTGAACACCATCAAGGCCCTCGCCGCTCCGTTTGTCGGCCATCGCTTTATGCCCACCGGCGGCGTGAGCACTGCCAACGTCGAGGAGTACCTGAGCTCCAGCGCCATCATCGCCTGCGGTGGCACCTGGATGGTCAAGCCCGCCCTGTTCGCCGATGGCGACTTCTCCAAGGTCGAGCAGATCGCCCGCGAGGCCATGGACGTCGTCAAGAAGGTCCGCGGCTAGGTTTAGCTCTCTATCGTGAAAGGGGGCGTGCCCTAGACCTCGCCCCCTTTCTTTTAAAGCGGCTCGGAAGCGCGCCGTTTCCGTCACGAACAAGAACCAAAACCGTCTTGTATGCTGATAGAACGTGACGGAAGCGACACGCCCCCGAGCCGCTTTGCTTTCCCGGTCAATCAACCGACTCAACATAATCCAGTCCACCAAAACAGCTGCGGCGTCGTCTGGGGGAATGGACCCTTGCTTCCGGTCTTTTCCTCCAAGCGGCGCCGCAGCCTTTTCATGCCCCGATTGCATCCCCGCACTTGCGGTGAAATACGGACTGCTTACGTCGTCAAAGCCGCAAAACAGTCCCTATTTCACCGCAACTAATTAGGGGAACGGATTAGATGGCCGAGTCTTTGGGCAGCTCAAAGTAGTCGGGATGTAAGGCGATAACCGGGCCCTGTTCCTCGGGCATTAGATGCAAATGCGTCTCTGCCAGATAGCTCGCCGTGTCGGTATCGCCCTTCTTAATGGCCTCGAGAATCCGGCGATGCTGCCCACGGATCGGCTCCCAATCCAAATCCTGCGACACCATACGTAACCAGTTGTATCGCTCAAAATGCGTGTTGACGCTCTTCATCCAATCCCACAACATGTGGCGGCCGGCAATCTCAAAACATGTCTCGTGGAACAGGTTGTCCAGATCAAAAAAGCGACGCGTTTCGCTATGGTCGAGCGACTCGGACTCGGTAAGAATCTGCTCGAGCCGATGCTTTTGCTCGGGCGTGGCGGCAGAGCAGCATTTAATGAGCACGCTTCTCTCGAGTTTCTCGCGCAAGAAACAGGCGTTCTCGGCGCGCTCCATGCTGATTTTTGAGACATAGGTGCCGCTTTTGGGCCGTGTTTCCACCAGCTCTTGCTCACGCAGGCGCACAAAGGACTCGCGAATGGGCGTGCGCCCGATTCCCGTCTCCTTTTCCAGACCAATCGCCGAAAGACGTGTGCCGGGTTTGAGCTCGGCATAGATGATCTTGGAGCGCAATGCGTTGTATGCCTGATCTTGCAGGCTCTGATAAAGCTGATGTTGTTCCATAAAGCCCTCGGATGAAGCTCACGGTTTGTCGAATTTCACCACGTAATACTATCGCATCCCCCATACCCTCAGTTGCGGTGAAATAAGGGCCGCTGGCACCCATGCACAACTTAGATGGCTTTGACGTGACCAGACGTGACCACCGCTATCTCGGCGCTGATCTTAGGCAACGTCGCCGGCATCGCCAGTAAGTTGTTCACCCGGCACTTTGCGCGCGCCGCGTTTGAAAAGTAGCACTACGCGCGGGGCCAACGGGCAGCCCGTGCCCACTTGTCTCTCGAGCTTGCCCTCCTCGATCAGGACAATCGTGCCGTCCGCACAGCAGGGCGAGTTCACCGTTTACCTTTTAAAAGTGAACGTTCACCTATTTTTCGGAGAATGGGAGGGTTTATTACCCTACTTCACATATACTGAGCTTGTACGAAAAGCAAGACTTATATAGATGAACGTTTCTTTTGGAAGGATTGCTATGTCTGATCTTATGGACAGCTTCCGCCTGGACGGCAAGGTCGCGCTCGTGACCGGCGCCACCTATGGCATCGGCATGGCCATGGCCGAGGCACTCGGCGAAGCCGGCGCCAGGATCGCCTTTAACGCCCGTCACGCCGACAAGGTCGCCGAGGCCGAGAAGCACTACCGCGAGCTGGGCTTTGATGCTCACGGCTATGTTGCCGACGTCACCGACGAGGCCGTCGTCGCCGAGCTCATCGCCAAGATCGAGGCCGATTTTGGCACCACGCCCGACATTCTGGTCAACAACGCCGGCGTCATCCAGCGCACCCCGATGCTCGACATGAGCGCCGAGGACTTCCGTCGCGTCGTCGACATCGACCTCAATGCCCCGTTCATCGTGTCCAAGGCCTGCCTGCCGGGCATGATCGCCAAGGGTCACGGCAAGATCATCAATATCTGCTCCATGATGAGCGAGCTGGGCCGCGAGACCATCGCCGGCTATGCCGCCGCCAAGGGCGGACTCAAGATGCTCACCAAGAACATCTGCTCCGAGTTTGGCGAGGCCAATATCCAGTGCAACGGCATTGGGCCCGGCTACATCGCCACGCCGCAGACCGCACCGCTGCGCGAGACGCAGCCCGACGGCAGCCGCCACCCGTTTGACCAGTTCATCATTGCCAAGACGCCGGCCGCCCGTTGGGGCACGCCCGAGGACCTGAAGGGCCCCGCCGTGTTCCTGGCTTCCGACGCATCGAACTTCGTCAACGGGCACATTCTGTACGTGGACGGCGGCATCCTCGCCTACATCGGCAAACAGCCGCAATAGGCTGCGGCCGCGCGGAGCACGGCACCTTGGCGCTCAAACCGTCGCTCGCGTACCGAAGTACGCTTCGCTCCTCTTTCACGCCAATCTGCCGCACTCCGCGCGCCCTCGCCACCGTCACGCACCAGCCAACACAGGCGCTTCGGTTTGTGCGGAACTCGCGACAGACCTTATCGTCCACCGCCCGCAAAACCAACTTCGGGTTGGATTAGCCGCCGCCCGCGAGCAGAAACAAAAAATGAAAACAATTGGTAGAAAGGTTAACTCAAATGAAGATTGCTCTGATCAACGAGAACTCTCAGAACTCCAAGAACCCTATGATCGAGGCTGCCCTTAAGAAGGTTGTCGAGCCCATGGGGCACACCGTCTTTAACTATGGCATGTATGCCGACGCCGACTCCAAGCCCCTCACCTACGTGCAGAACGGCATTCTTGCCGCCGTGCTGCTCAACTCCGGCGCTGCCGACTACGTCGTGACCGGTTGCGGCACCGGCGAGGGCGCCATGCTCGCCTGCAACTCCTTCCCCGGCGTGCTGTGCGGCCATGTTGCCGACCCGCTGGATGCCTACACCTTTGCCCAGGTCAACGATGGCAATGCCGTCGCCATGCCCTTCGCCCTCAAGAACGGCTGGGGCCAGGAGCTCAACCTCGAGTACACCTTCGAGAAGCTCTTTGGCTTTGGCTCGGGCAACGGCTACCCCGCCGAGCGCGTTGAGCCCGAGCAGCGCAACAAGAAGATCCTCGACGGCGTGCGCGCTGTGACCATGCGTCCGCTCGTCGACGTCCTGGGCGAGATCGATCAGGATCTGGTGAAGGGCGCCCTCGCTGGTGAGCACTTCCAGGAGTACTTCTTTGCCAACGCCACCGACGAGGCCATCATCGCCAAGGTCAAGGAGATCTTGGGCCTGTAATAAGGCCCACGGGGCGCACCGACCCCCAACAAACCGCCAGACAAAAGGCGCCGCGACGATCCATGTGTCGCGGCGCCTTTTTAGATTGGCTATCGCTTGAGTCACCGCAAGGCGGCCGCTCCCCTATTTGCCAAGAGCCTACAGCTCGCAGGCGACCTTGTAGCCGTCGCCGATGGCGTCGCGGATGTTGCCGCACTTCTGGGCATCGCCCAGCACGTGGGTGGCAACGCCGGCAGCGACAAGGTCGTCTGCCAGCTTGGTATTGGGACGATAGCCCATGGCAAGCACCAGCGTATCGGCATCGGCGATGGTGTGGATCTCGCCATCCTTTTCGTAACTGATGGTGTCCTCGGTAATCTCGGTCACCTTGGCCTCGGTCAGCACGTGAACGCCCTTGGAAAGCATACGCGTGATGAGGACCGCGCGACCGGCGCCGCCCTCGTTGGCGGCGAGCGTCTTGGTCATCTCGATAACGGTGACGTCGCGGTTTGCCGGCGACAGATCGTTGACCAACGGGGCCAGGTAATCGGCCGTCTCGCAGCCAACGGTGCCGCCGCCCACAATGACAATCTTCTTGCCCGGGAAAGCCTTGCCGCCCAGCAGGTCATCAGCCGTCATGACCTGCTTAAAGCCCTGCATAAAGGCCGGGGCGATGGGTTCGGCGCCATAGGCCAGGACAACCTCGTAACCCGCGTAGTCGCGCTGGATGTCCTCGGCGGTCAGCTCGGTACCAAAGACGCATGTGACGCCGGCCTCGGCCAGGCGACGGTACTGATACTTGATCACGCGCGTGAGCTCCTGCTTTGCCGGCGGAACGGCCGCGATGCGCATCTCGCCGCCCGGCTCGTCCTGCTTATCCACGAGCACCACGTTGTGGCCGCGCTTGGCGGCAATGTAGGCTGCCTCCATGCCCGCAGGACCGGCGCCCACAACGAGCACGTTCTTGGCCTCGGCGGCAGGCTCATAGCCGGCCTCGTCGCGCTCCACGTCCGGGTTGACGGTGCAGGAGATGCGCTTGCCAAACATGATGCCGTTCAGGCAGCGCAGGCAGCCGATGCAGGGACGGATCTCGTCGGCGTTGCCGGCAGCCGCCTTGTTGCAGAACTCGGCATCGCACAGATTGGCACGGCCCATCATGCAGATGTCGGCGGCGCCGTCCTCGATCAGTTCCTCGGCAATCCATGCCTCGTTAATGCGGCCGACCGTGGCAACGGGAATGTTGACGTGCTTTTTGATCTCGCGCGAGCAGGCGGCGTGCGAGGCCTGCTGCGTGCCGGCGGCGGGAATGGCGGAGCCGCGCTTGATGGTAGTGCCGCCCGACACGTGGATCATGTCGACGCCGGCCTTCTCCAAGCGACGCGAGACATAGATCATGTCGTTGAGGGTCAGGCCGCCATCGGTGTACTCGTCGCCCGAGATACGGACGTCGATGATGAAGTCCTTGCCGCAGCGCTCGCGAATCTCGGCGATGACCTCGAGCAGGAAGCGCATGCGGGCGTCGAGCGAGCCACCGTACTCGTCGGTGCGCTTGTTATAGAGCGGGGTCAAAAAGCCGCCGAGCATGCCGTGGGCGTGTGCCGCATGGACCTCGACGCCGTCGACACCGGCCTTCTGCATGCGCACAGCAGCGTCACCAAACTGATGCGTGAGCTCGTGGATCTCATCGACCGTGATGGGGCGCGGCGCCTCGCGGGCATAGGACGGGCCCACAAAGGACGGAGCGATCAGGCGCGGCGTGCCCGGAATGTTAAAGGCCATGTAGGCGGGGTGGAAGAGCTGCGGCATGATCTTGCAGCCATACTCGTGGACGGCCGCGGCGAGCTTTTCCCAGCCAGGGATAAACGTGTCGTCGTAGCAGCACATGTCACCCGGTAGATAGGTATAGGTGGGCTCGACCGTCACGACCTCGGTGATGATGAGGCCCACGCCGCCCTTGGCGCGGGCACGGTAATGATCGACCAAGTCGTCGGTCACATAGCCGTGATCGGCCAGGTTGGTAGATACCGGCGGCATAAAGACGCGGTTCTTGACCTCGGTCGTACCGACCTTGATCGGGCTAAAGAGCATCGGGTAGGCGGAAGACTCCATACAGGGTTCCTTTCGTTTGAGCCGCTCGGCGGCAGTTGCTAACGTACTTATCGTATCAGCAACTGCGCTGTACCCGACCGTACACGCTCCCCCGGCTTTTACTCAGCCCACAAAAAGTTGCGGTGGAATACGGAGTAGATAAGGCCTTTGACAGCCAAAACAGTCCGTATTCCACCGCAACTGATGGGCGGGGTGGGTTAGAGGCCCAGATAGCTGGTCATGCCTTCGACGGCGAGCTTGGCGCCGGCTACGGCATGGACCACGGTGAGCGGGCCGTTGACCACGTCGCCGGCGGCAAAGACGCCAGGCACGGTGGTCATGCCGCACTCATCGACCGAAAGAAGACCGCGATGGTCGGTCTCCAGACCGCCCGTCGTAAGCACCAGTTTGTCCTTGGGCACCTGCGAGGCCGCAATCACAACCGTGTCGGCGGGCACATGGTCAAGTTCTTCCTCGTAGCCCACCACGTTGTCGCCCTCGTCAAAGATAGCCGTCTCGAAAACCGGACCGTTATCGTCGATGGCGCAAATCGCCTTGCCGCGCACGATCTCGGCACCGTCAAGCTCGGTCAGCTCCACCTCGTCATCGATGGCCGAGATATGGCGCGATCGGGCATACACGGTAACCTTGCGAGCGCCCGAGCGCAGAGCCGTACGGGCAACATCCATGGCCACGTTGCCGGCGCCGATAACCGCCACGTTCTGACCGATCGCCACGCTCGTGGGATCGACTAGGTAATCGATACCAAACAGTACGTTGCCACGCGACTCGCCGGGAATACCCAGCTTGCGGGCGCGCCAGGTACCGGTACCGACAAAGACCGCATCGTAGCCGTCGCGCAACAGGTCGTCGATATGCAGCGCGCCGCCAATGGTGGTCGAGGGACGGACGCGTACGCCAAGCGAGCACATCACGTGACGGTACTTTTGCACGAGAGCACGGGGCAGGCGAAACTCGGGGATGCCGTACTCCAGCACGCCGCCGATCTCGGGGCGTTGCTCAAACACCGTGACGGCACAGCCCAGCTGGGCCATCTTAATGGCCACGGTAATGCCGGCAGGACCGGAACCGACCACGGCAACCTGCTTGCCGCACGACGGCGCGGGCTTCCACTCCTTACGGTCCAAATATGCCGTCGAGATATAGTTCTCGATACTCGAAAAATGCACCGGTGCGCCCTTGCGGCCCTGAATGCACGCGCCCTCGCACTGGCCCGAATGGTTGCAGATCATGGAGCAGACCGCGCTCATGGGGTTGTTCTGGAACAGCAGCTCACCTGCCTCTTCCAGACGACGCTGCTTGAACAAGTCAATGACCTGCGGAATAGGCGTCTGCACCGGGCAGCCTTTAAGCTGGCAGAACGCCCTTTTGCAACCTAGGCAACGATTCGCCTCTTCGACAATGTGGATAGCCACGCAACTCCCCTTTTTGATGTAATCCAATGAGGCGACGATAAAAACCCTTCACCGCCGCCCCCAGTCAAGCAAACTCAATATGCCGCCACGGCAAAAGCCAATGCTATATCTCGCGATGCGGAGCCCCGCAGCGAGCGGACATGCGCTCGAGTGTCGCCAGGCAGCTAGCCGCCGTCGCCGGCACGCTGTTCTCGACCACACAAGGAATCCCCGAACAGGCGGCAGCCGCCCAGGCCACCACGGGCTCAAAGTCATAGCGGCCCGTCTCGCCCACGCCGTGGCACACCAGGCGAGAACCCGTACCATCGCACCAGCCGGCTTCGTCCTCGTTGTCGACGACCTCAAAATCCTTGGCGTGCAGCACGCGAATCTTACTGCCGCATAAGTAGAGCATACGCGCGGTGATTTCCTGCGCCTCGCCAACGACGCTGGGATGCAGCAGCGACACCGGGTCGTAGATCACGCCGAGCGCCGGGCTCGGGACGCGCTCCAGCACCTCACGGCAGCGATCTGGCGTGTTGACCGTCTCGTTCCAGCCGGGCTCGATCAGTATTTGCCCACCCACGGCCTCGGCGCACTCGCAGACGCGCGCGAGTCCATCCATAAACGCATCGAGTGCCTCGTCGGTCATACGGTCGTCAGCAACGCAGTTCTGCGCATTGGGACGACCGGTCTCGGTGCCAACCGGACAGCCGCCGAGCATCTGAGCAAAGTTCAAGCACGCCTCGTACTCGGCAAAGTTATCCGTGAGCTGTTGTCGATCGGGCGTCGCCAGATTCTTATAACAGCCGAGCACGGCGACCGAAACGCCCGCCTCATCGAGCACCGCACGCAAATGCTCGGCGAGCTCGCGGGTCAGACCGCATCGATCGATTCCCATTGATGCGTAGAGCACCTTGCTCGGCAGCTGAATGCACGAAAAGCCCAGCTCTCCTGCCATGCGAATGCGTTCCTCGACGGTCCCCTGCGGAAGGTCGTGTAAACGCACGCCCGGAGTAATGGCCCCCACGCTATTCACGCCCCTTATGAGCATTGATGCCCGGCGTGTAGCCGCCAAACGGGTCATCGATGGAGCACACGCCCGAAGGGGCGAGCGGATCGCGCTTACCGGCCAACTTGTCATGATGCATAGTCTCGATATAGGCGAGCACCAGCGGCGCCACGCCCTTCGCGTCGTTTTTGACGACGGGCTCGCTCATGTAGTAGCCAAACGTGCCCTCGCGGTGCGCGGTGTTGCCAAGACCCGCCACCAGGCAGATGTTGTCGAGCGCCAGCTGTCCGTCGCGCTCGGACAGGCACGTGTCGCAGATGCCGTCAAACGCACGGCGGCCGTACTGGTAGTAGCGCTCGCCCAGCACGCCCAGGCGCACGCCCTTCATGATGGCGTTGGCGAAGATGGCGCTGCCCGACTCCTCCAGATAGTTGGGGGCGATATTGGGCAGGTTGATGACCTGGTGCCACATACCGGTCTTCTCGTCCTGATACGGCAGCATGGCGTCGATCAGGTCGTGGAACATCTTGCGGATCTCGTCCTTCTCGGCCGACATCGAGGGCGGCATGAGCTCCCAGGTATCGATGAGCGCCATGGCGAACCAGCCCTCGGCGCGCAGCCAGAAGTTGGCCGAAAGGCCGGTGACGGGATCGCACCAGAACTGCTTGCGGCTCGCGTCGTAGGCGTGATAGTACAGGCCGTTGAGGGGGTTGCGCATCAGGTCGTGCACCACCTGGAACATATGGAAGCTATCCGAGCAGGCACGGCGGTTGTGGAAGCTCAGCTCGTATTGCATGTAGAACGGCTGGGCCATATACATGCCGTCGAGCCAGATCTGGTTGGGATAAACGGCCTTGTGCCAAAACACACCCTCTTTGGTACGCGGCTGGGTCTCGAGCTGACGGTAGATGGTATCCATGGCGGCACGGTACTTGGGCTTGCCCACCAGGTCATAGAGTTTGTAGAGGGTTTTGCCCGCGTTGACGTTGTCGAGGTTGTACTCCTGGGGATCGTAATGCTTGATGGTGCCGTCATCCTGGACAAAGAAGTCGATATAGTCGTCGGCGAAGGTCAGGTAACGCTGCTCGCCGGTGATCTCGTACAGCTCGATGAGCGCCTTGATCATGCAGCCGTCAATGTAATTCCAGGTGTTCTCCTTGCCGGCGCGAAGCTTTTCGATATTCCAGGCCGGCGCCTGAGGCGTAGAGGTCTCGATCAACTGCTCGATATAACGGTCCAGAATCTGATTGCAACCCATTGCTGTCCCCTCTGACGTTATTGATGGGTGAACGTTTCCCCTAGTGTAACGCGAACGGGGATTATAGGGTGAACGTTAACCCTATAATCCCCGTGAACGGCAAACTTTTAACGGCAAACGGCGGTGAGGCCCGCAGCGATGCGATGCGCCAGGCGCTCATAGCCGGCAGGGCTGTAATGCAGACCGTCCGGCATGTAGAGCTCGCGGTGCTCCGGCAAAAACGGGCTGATACCGCTTTGCGCATAGAGGTCGATCACCGGCACCGAGTAGCGGTCGCAAACCTCCAGCATCGCCTGCACATAGGCGTCTTGCGTCAGGCCCAGATGGTTGGCCTCGTTGCTTGCCGGAATATCCTTCTCGTGTTTGCCGCTCGTCTTGCACGGCGTCATAAACATCAGCTTTGCCTGAGGCGAGCGCGCCGTGATGGTGCGGATCAGGTAGTCGAGCGCACCGTAGAACTCGTGCACGTCCGTGCTGCCCAGCTCTCCCAGCGGCACGTTACGGCTAAAGTCGTTAACGCCGCCAAAGACGATGCAGATATCTGCCGTGTGATCGATGCCGTCCAAGCGCTCGACAAACGAATCGCTACGGTCGGCCTTGACGGCAATACGCGAACCCTTAATACCAAAGTTCTCGATCGTAGCGCCGCCCAGCAGCGCACCCAGGTGCGAGGTCCAAGAGATGTCGTTGCCTCCCCCGCCGCATCCGTTATCGCCCCAGGTGGTCGAATCGCCAAAGCAGCAGATGGTCGATTCGCTCAAGTTTTTCGTTTCCATATTCTTCTCCTCACCCGCACACCGGCGGTCATACAGGTACATACCGTTCATTCACAACATACCGAGGGACTATGCGTGGGCGTATTCCGCAACTTGCGAATCGAGCCATTCGATATCCTCGGCAAGATGCGCCACGCCCAGGTGGTGTCCACCCGGGCAGACCTCGTGCAGAAGGTTTTCGTCCTTGCCCAGCAGCGCGTAGGCGTCGCGAACGATATCGAGCTGCTCATCTACGTTCGCAAGCCCGCGGGCGCCGTTGAGATGGTCTTTCTCGCAGCTCTGAACCAAGAGCGGCCGTGGCGCGACAAGCGATGCAATGTCGCCCATGTCGAGCAGACGCCAGAGTCCAGGCGTGTAATTGCAGCTGCAATTGCCGTTGAGGTGCAGTAGCGAATCATCAACGCCGTACAGATAGCCCGAGACAAACGCCTTGCGCACGCGCGGGTCGAGCGCGGACAGGTACAACGTCATGTAACCGCCGCCCGAAAAACCAAAGCAGCCCAGGTCGTCCATGGCAATGTCACCGCGTGTCTCCAAGTAATCAATCAAGCGCATGTTGTCCCAGGCGTTGAGGCCCGCGACCGTAAGACCCAGCGGCTCGGCCATACGTGCTTGATTCAGACACGTACCGCGCAGGTAGCTGTTCTCGTCGTCGCCCTGACCCTTCCAGTCACGACGGTATCCCCAACCACGCGCATCGGGGCAGACGGTCACATAACCCATGCGCGCCAAACGCAGACCGTAGTCGTAATTGAACTTACGCACGGCATCGTCGACCGCCGGCACGCCCGCAACGCCGGCTATGCTTGCAGCACCCGCCCCCTGGTGACCATGCGGGCAGATATAGCAGCGCTTGAGTCCCCGCTCGTCAAGCTTGGGGCGGGACGGCTCCAACAGGTAAAACGGCATCCACACATCGTGCTCAACCTGCAGCACCGCATGAGTACGCACGATGCTGCCGGCAACCCGCACGCGATTGAGCTCACGAATCTCAATCGGGGCGCGGTCCATAAGCGAAAGACCCAAAATATCGTACAGACGAGTCCTGGTCGCAGCCTTCCATGCCTCAAAGTCTGTGGGAGTCTTGCCCGTAAATGCGGCCGAGCGCCCCTCGCGCTTCAGTCGGGCGCGCAGCGCAGGTTCGTCCTCGTAGTACGTCTCGATGTGCACGGTGCGGCCATTGGCAGATAGCCCGGCCGTCTCTACCGCATCACCGTCGCCGCCCTCGGGATCCCAACCATCCGTGCCGGCAAGCACTCGGTCACGCGCATAGCGTTCGGAATCCTGACCGGTCAGGCAATGCGCCCACGGCACCCAAGCGGCAGTATCACCCGCCGGGCCAAACAGGGCACCGCCGGCATACAGGGTGCCGTCATGTGCCGCTGGCTTATTCCAATCCCACCAACCCTCGAGTGAAATATGGGGGCCCAGCCAGCATTCGAGCAAAACGGTCTGGGCCCACTCGCGCCATGGACGACCCAGATAGACCGATCCGGGGGCAATGCCCTCATCGGCTGTAAACGAACAGCCATGAAACACAAATCCGTACGGCTCGCCCTGGGGCGTGGAGGCTGCCGTTACATACCCGTTGACATCCATATCGCGGTTGAGCGAGCGAATCTCACACCCCTCAAAGTAGGCACGCGCGCCGCCAAAGATAAAGTCGACATCGCCCTCGATCCGGCAACGTCGAAAATACTGCCGCCCCACGCGGCGCGGGGCGAACTGCTTGGGGCCTATAAAGCCGCCCGGCTTGGCCTCGCGCGGCGGCAGCGGCCCCAAAAAGAGCGTGTCCTGGTGTCCCTTAATGCAGCAGGCATCGACAACCAGGCGGTCACCATCGGCATACAGGGCAATCGCCTGGCCGACCTCGCGCCCATCACCGGCGTTGTTTTCGATTGTTAGACCCGCAAGCGTCACGTCGTCGGCATCGACCAGCACCGTGTACGTACGGAAGGTGCCGAGTCTTCCATCCTGGCCGCTACCATCTTCCGAAGGCATCTTGGCACCCAGGCCTCCCACGATACGCACGCTGTCGGCCGTCTCGCCCTCGAGCGTCACATGCGGACGACGAATCTCGACCTGCTCGCGATACTCGCCCGGCGCCACCAGCACACGCACCGGCACGGTCGTATCGGACACGCACCGCTCCGCCGCCTCGAGCGCCGCCGAAATGCTGCGATACGCGCCTTCGCGTTCGAGCGATACCTCAAAGAGCTGCTCTTTACCACTCATCTGTCATTACGCTTTCTGTCACAGAACACCCACCATGCAATGCCGGCACCTATAGATTGCGTGCGACAGCCGGGCAGACCCGACCGTCGCACGCCTCAACATGCCGTATTCACTTGTGCAGGAGCACTACCCTACGCGCGGATAACCTTGTCGACGTTTTGCAGCTGCAGCTCGTCGCCATCCTGACCCTCGATGCGCACGTTCTGCAGGTCGAGGACTTTCACGTTCTGCGCGATGATGCCCTGGCGCACCATGGGCTCCACGCCGCAGGCCATGGCCGGCACAAAGGGCTCGGCATCGGCGGCAAAGGTCACATGGACATCCTGGAACGTCAGGCGCGTCACCTTGCTCTCGGGAAGGCCCGTGATATAGGCCGCGGCCGCATGGCAGTTGGTGGCCTCGATATCGCAAAACGTCGTGGCGCCAAAGCCGGGCGTACGGTCGTCGACGGGCAGCGCCTCGCGAGACTGCACGTAGTCGGTCTTGCCGTCCTTGTCGCAGAAGTAGAACGAGTTGACCACGAAGGGCGTGAGCACCTTATCCATGCGAATGTGCTCGAAGGTGATGCCCTCGTTGACGGCGTCCTTGCCGCGTCCGCGGCGTGTCTTGACGCGCAGGCCGCGGTCGGTGCGCTCAAAGAGGCACTTGCTCACGGTGAGGTCCTTGATGCCGCCGGCGGCCTCGGATCCCAGCACCACGGCGCCGTGGCCGTCGTGCATGTAGCAGTGCGAGATCAGCACGTCGTGCGTGGCGGGACGGAGCTCGGGTTCAATGCCCAGTTTGCCGCTCTTGATGGCGATGCAGTCGTCCCCCACCGAGAACTGACAGCCAAGGATGCGGACAAAACCGCAGCTCTCGGGATCGAAACCGTCGGTGTTGTGGGAGTTCTTGGGACCCTCGATGGACAGGCACAGGGCATCGACGTGCTCGCACAGAATGGGATGGATATTCCACGCCGGGCTGTTGCGCACGGTAAAGCCGGCAAGACTCACGTTTTCGCACTCGGACAGGAAGATCATGCGCGGGCGGGCGATCTCGCGGCCCTCCTCGGGACGGAAGATGTTCTTAAAGTCCTTGTTCCACCAGTTGTCCTCGGCAAAATCGGTCTGGCCGTCGATGGCGCCGCGGCCATAGATGCACACGTCGTGCACGCTCAGGCCCGTAAAGGTCGAACAGTAGGTCGAGAAGCTCTCGCCCTCCCAACGGCCCAGGGGCAGCATATCGGTGCCGGCGTACCCAGCCCCCTCGTCACCCGTGACCGTGCCCGGAATGTAGGCAAGCGCCGCGCGGTCGTGACGGGCCAGCAGCACCGCGCCCTCGGCAAGCTCGATGTTGATATTGCTCTTAAGGAAGAGGGACTTGATGCGGTAGTTGCCGGCGGGGATCAGCACGCGCCCGCCCTTGGGGCAGGCCATGATGGCAGCCTGAATGTTGGTGGTGTCATCGTGCTCGGCATCGCCCTTGGCTCCGCAGTCGCGAACGTTGATGGTAAAGGGCTCCGCCGGCGTGGTGACGCCTACGCTCAACTCGCGCTCGCCGCAGACAAAGCGGATCAGGTTGCGCTTGCCGGGAGTCAGGCCATCGACATAGGTCTCGACCGTATTCGTGGTACCGGCGGGCTCATCGTTGACAAAGATCTCCCACGTATCGGCACAGGTAAAGTAGCCGCCATCGTCGAGCTCGATAACGGCCGCGCGGGCATTGCGCCAGATAACGTTCGTCTCCATGGGTCTCTCCCTCAAATGTAATCAGAAGTTCATACTACTCGTTTTTAAAAAAGGGCCGCACCCGCCGGTGGATCTCCGGTGGCACGGCCCTGTGGTTTGGACGATGCGCCTGCCCTACTCGGCGGGAATTACGCTGCCGTCCTGGAAGCCAACATTGTTGTGGGCGAAGCAGTCCTCGTACTTAAAGCCGGAGAGCTCCTCGCAAAGCGCCTTGACCTCGGGCTTGACGTCGGCCATCTTGCCACCCTCCTTGACACGGTGGATCTCGTCGCAAAGGATGTCGCACTGCTCCTTGTCAATCTTGATGCCGCGGGCAAGGACGGCCGCGAGCAGGAAGAAGCCGGCGCAGCCGATGAGCATGTAGCCGCAAATGTACAGAGGCACGGTGGCGGGCTGGGTCACGGCGTCGCTGTTGCCGGCGGTCTGAATGAAGCCGGAGGCAGCAAGGACGATAGCCCATACGTTGACGGCAACAGCCTGGGCGATCTGCTGGCAGAGCTGCTGTGCGGAGCTGTAGATGCCCTCGCGACGACGCAGGGTGATGAGCTCATCGACATCGGGGATGTAGTTGAGCAGAACATCGGGCAGATACTGGAAGCCAACGTAGAAGAACTTCCAGATGGCGAAGATGATGGGGTAGGCGATCATGGCGATGGCGACCGTGGAGGTGCCGTTGATCTGACCAAAGGCGAAGTAGTTGTAGGCGATGATGCACGCGGCGCAACCGACGTTTGCCAGGTACCAAGACTTGTGGAAGCCCTTCTTGGCCATGAGGGCGACCCAGATGGCGGTGCAGACGATAGCGACGACCTTGCCGGGCATCTCCATCATGGACTCGTAGGACTTAGGAATCTGCAGACAGTAGACGATGAAGAAGGACAGGCACGCAGACCAGCAGGCAGCGGCGAGCTTCGTGGAGACCTGCGCATACAGGACCTTGCGGAAGGACTTGTTGCGGAAGGTAGAGATAACGTCGATGAAAAACTTCTTGATACCCTCGCCGACGCTCTCGATCTTCTCCTGAGCGACCTCCTCGGGGGTGTGCTCCCACGTAGACAGGTACACGCAGAGCAGCGAGATTGCCATGACCGAAGCGTTAATCGTAGCAATAATGAAGTAGCTGAACGGGTTGGTCTCGCCGAAGGTGCCAAAGCCAAAGCCGACGAGTGCTGCCATCAGGAAGCCGGCGGCGTTACCAAAGAGGTGCTTGTAGCCGGTGAGGTACGTACGCTCCTTGAAGTCATCGGTCATCTCGATGGTAAGCGGCGACAGGTTGGCGGTGCAGAACGTGTACGCGACGTTGTAGATCAGGTACAACACAAAGTAGTACGGGAAACCAAACGGCGTAGCCACAAAGATGAGCGGCTCGGCGACCATCATCGGGATAGCCAGCAAGATCCAGAAACGGCGGCGGCCAAAGATGCGGCCGATCTTGGTAGCGTAGAAGTTATCGGCCACAAAGCCCATGAGCGGGCACAGAATGGCGTTGAGATAGATGGCGAACGAGCTGATCAGCGCAGCCTCGCCTGCGGACAGACCGCACTCCGTGGACAGGAACAGCACCATGTAGCTGTGCGTAAAGCTCAGGGCACCGGAGTTGAGCATGCCGCCCATACCAAAGCCCAAGCGCGTCCAGAATGTGATCTTGCGCTTTTTACCGATCTTGTTAGTCATCGAGCTCCCTCTCTTTTCTCGATTGTCTTGTAACAAGACATTGGAGTCCATACCGATGTCTGTCTGCATATCGCCCACTCGTAGGGTGAACGTTTAGCTAGATTATGCGCGATTGCATATGATAGGTGAACGTTCACTTGTATATTATCCTTGAACGGTCGTTTTTTGCCGTTAAACGGATATCTGACTTGAAAAAAAATCACGATTACATGGGTATTGAGTGGGTTTAAATTTGAGGTCGATTAGGTGAACGTTTATTGTTTTCGCCGCTCCCGTACCCTCAGGAAGACACGCCCGAACAGACAGAACAAACATGGCCCCGCCGGGAACACTCCCGACGGGGCCATGGTCAATAGCGCCCTATGCGAACCCATTTACCGCTACAGGCAGACGCCATCCTTCCAAATGCTGATCTCGTGGCAGCCGCGACGCTCGGCACTCGTAAGCTTGCCGCTCGCCGTCTCTAGCACCAGCTGGTACAGGTCGTGGGCAGCCTCGTCGAGCGTACGCTCGCCCGTGGCGACCACGCCGGCGTTAAAGTCCATCCAGTTGGCCTTGTGGTCGCACAGACGCTGGTTGGTGAACACCTTGAGGGTAGGCGCCGGTGCGCCAAACGGCGTGCCGCGGCCGGTCGAGAACAGGATTACGTGGCAGCCGGCAGCCGTCAGGGCTGTGGTGGATACCATGTCGTTGCCCGGACCGCACAGCATGTTCAGGCCATGCTTGGTAGCCTGACCGGCATACGGCAGCACGTCGACGATGGGGGCAGATCCGCCCTTTTGCACGCAGCCGCAGCTCTTGTCCTCGAGCGTGGTAATGCCGCCGTCCTTGTTGCCGGGGCTCGGGTTCTCATAGACGACCTCGCCGTGGCTGATAAAGTAGTCCTTAAAGCCGTTGAGCATGTCGGAGGCGGCATTGAAGACGTCCTGGCTCTCACAGCGATCGAGCAGAATGCTCTCCGCGCCAAACATCTCGGGCACCTCGGTGAGCACCGACGTGCCGCCGCGGGCGACAACCATATCGCTCACGCGACCGATCGTGGGGTTGGCGGTAATGCCCGAAAGACCGTCAGAGCCGCCGCACTTAAGGCCAATGACCAGCTCGGAGGCAGGAATGGGCTCACGCTTGGCCTGCTTGGCCAGGTCGGCAAGCTCGGACAGGATCTTGTGACCCTCGACCTGCTCGTCGGCTACATCCTGGCAGGCGAGGAATCGAACGCGCTCGCGATCGAAGTCACCGAGCTCGTCGAGTACCTGCTGGTGCGTGCAGTTTTCGCAACCGAGGGACAGGAACAGCACACCCGCAGCGTTTGCGTGACGCGAGAGCGCCACCAGCAGACGGCGCGTCTGGGCATGGTCGGCACCGGTCTGCGAGCAGCCAAAGGGATGCGGGAAGTAGTAAACGCCCTCCAGCGAGCCCTCGACCAGATCCTGAGCCTGCTCGCACATGGCACGTGCGACCTCGTTGACGCAGCCGACCGTGGGGATGATCCACAGCTCGTTGCGCGTGGCGGCGCGGCCGTCAGCGCGGCGGAAACCCATAAAGGTCTCGGGCTCAACCGGCTCAACGACCGGATGCGTCGGGTTGTAAGCGTACTCGACCTCGCCCGAAAGGTTGGTCTTGACGTTATGCGTATGAAGCCACTGACCGGGCTGGATGTCGCCCGTCACGTGGCCGATAGGAAGACCGTACTTGACGACGTCCTCCCCCGCCGCAATGGCACGCACGGCCATCTTGTGGCCCTGCGGAATATCCTCCGCGGCAACGACCTCGCCCACCCCGGGAACCGCGACAGCGGTGCCCTTGGCAAGCGGCGACAGCGCGACGATCACGTTATCGGCCGGATTGATCTGGATAGTGTTCATTACAAATGGTCCTAACCCTACAGGTTGAGCAGAAGTCAGCGGGCGCCCGCCAGTTGCCCGGCGGGCGCACAGAAGGATTTAGGCCTGGGCGTTGGCGAAGGCCTGTTTGGCGCCCTCGACGCGCACGACGGCAAGCGCGTTGACGACGAACTCCTCAAGGCCGGCAATCTGCGTAAGGTCCTCGCCCCACATCTGCTCGTTGGTGAGCACGTCATGCACCAGCTCAGCATCGTCTGCGCCGGCGTGGGCGGCGTAGAAATCGAGCACGAAGGCGTCGTCCTGAGCGGTGTACTCGGTGCCGTCGGCACGGCGCAGGTGCAGGCCATCGCCCTCGCGGGACACAAGCTCCTGCGTATAGAAGGCAATGAGCGTAGCGAGGCTCGTCGCCAGGCACTTGGGCAGGCTGCCGGTCTCGGCAACATAGTCCTTGAGCGTGGGCAGGTCGCGAGCGCGCCATTTGGCGGTTGAGTTGAGGCAAATGGAGAGCAGCGCGTGGTCGATAAACGGGTTGTCGAAGCGGTTCTCGACGGCGGCGGCAAAGGCCTTGCAGTCCTCGACATCCAGATCGGCGGCAAGCGTCGGGATGACCTCGTCGTAGAGCATGGTGTTCATGAAGCCGCGAACGGTCTCGTCATGCATGCAATCGTGCACGATGTCAAAGCCGGCAACCCAGGAGCCCGGAACAAAGGCAGTGTGGGCGCCGTTGAGGATGCGGACCTTGCGCTTCTTGTACGGGGTGACATCGGGGGTAACAAAGACACCCGGCAGGCCGGCCTTTACGAAGGGCAGACGCTCCTTGAGCGACTCATCGCCCTGGATACCCCACATCTGGAAGGGCTCGCGCACGGCCAGGAAGGGATCCTCGTAGCCCAGGCGCTCGGCCACGGCAGCGGCCTCCTTGGGGTCGCGGATGCGGCCGGGGACGATAGTGTCGACGAGCGTGGTGCAGACGGCGCAGTCGTTGGCCATCCACTGCGCAAACTCGTCCTCCCAGCCCCAGTCGCTCACGTACTGGTTCATGATGCGCAGCAGCTCCTCGCCGTTGTGATCGATGAGCTCACAGGCGAGCACGATGACGCCCGGCTTGCCGGCGGCCCAGCGGGTGTGGAGCACCTGGACAAGCTTGGCGGGGAAGCTCGCGGGCGGCATGTCGTCGGCCTTGCAGGACGGATCGTAGGCGATACCGGCCTCGGTGGTGTTGGAGACGATAATCTCCAAATCGTCGGAGACGGCGACCTCCATCATGGCGCGGTAGTCGTCCTCGCGATACGGATTGAGGCAGCGACTGCAGGCGCTGATCACACGGGACTCGTCGACCGTGTTGCCGTTCTCCTTGCCGCGCACCAGCACGGTGTACAGGTCATCCTGAGCGTTAATGCCGTCGGCAAAGCCAAAGGCACCGCTGATGGGCTGGACCATGACGACTTTACCGTTCCAGCCGGTTGCCTCGTTGCCCATGTCAAAGAAGCGGTCGACAAAGGCGCGCAGGAAATTGCCCTCGCCAAACTGCAAAACCTTCTCGGGCGCGTCCTTGGGCAGCAGGTAGCCCTTGTAGCCGATCTTCTCGAGCGTCTCGTAGCTGATGTTCTCCATCTATGTCTCTCCTTAGATAGCCGTTAGCGTGCAGGCAAAACGGGGGCGCCGCGTGTGGCAACGGCGCTCCCGAGTTCGGTGTGATTCGATGCGGGTTTAAGCCTCGACGGTATCCAGGTCAAAGCCAAAGTAGCGGACCGCGTTGTTGTAGCTGATGTCGCGCACGATGGCTCCCAGCAGCTCCATGTCGGCCGGATACTTGCCCTGCTCGACCCACTCGCCGATCACGCCGCACAGCACGCGACGGAAGTACTCGTGACGCGGGTAGGACAGGAAGGAGCGGGAATCGGTAAGCATGCCCACAAAGTTGCCCAGCACGCCCTCGTTAGCCAGAGCCGTGAGCTGCTCGCGCATACCGATCTCGTTGTCGTTGAACCACCAGGCAGAGCCGTTCTGAATCTTACCGGCGGTCGGAGCCTCCTGGAAGCAGCCCATCACGGTATCGATCATGGTGTTGTCGATGGGGTTCAGGCTGTACAGGATGGTCTTGGGCAGACCCGTGGACTCCTGGGTGGAGTTGAGGAAATCGGCCAGCTGGTCGGACGGCGTGTAGTTGGAGATGCAGTCGTAGCCGGTGTCGGGGCCGAGCTTGGCGAACATAGCGCGGTTGTTGTCACGCTTGCAGCCAAAGTGCAGCTGCATGGCCCAGCCAAGGCGGACATACTCGCCGGCGACGAACTGCATAAAGGCCGTCTTGTACTTGAGGACCTCGTCCTCGGCAAGCGGCTCGGCGGCAAGGCCCTTGGCAAAGATAGTCTCGATCTCGTCGGCGGTAGCCGGAACGTACATAACGTAGTCGAGCGCGTGGTCGGAAGCGCGGCAGCCCAGCTCGTGGGCAACGTCGTAGCGCTTGGAGATGGCAGCCTTCATGCCCTCGAAGTCGCTGATCTCAACGCCAGCAACCTCGGAGAGATGCTTGCAGTAGTCGGCGAACTCCTGGCCACGCTCGATGCGCAGGGCGGCATCGGGGCGCATGGCGGGAACGACCTGAACGTCAAAACTGTCGTCGGCGGCAATCTTCTTGTGCCACTCAAAGCTGTCGGCGGGGTCGTCGGTAGTGCAGATCATGCGGACGTTGGACTGCTTGATCAGGTTGCGGCAGGTAAAGCTGGCCTCAGCGAGCTTGGCGTTGGCAAGGTCCCAGACCTCCTGAGCGGTTTTGCCGTTCAGGACGCCCTCGTAGCCAAAGTAACGCTTAAGCTCCAGGTGGCTCCACTCAAAGACGGGGTTGCCCACGCAACGGCCCAGGGTCTCGGCCCACTTCTGGAACTTCTCGCGAGCAGGGGCATCGCCGGTAATGAAGCGCTCGTCGACGCCGTTGGCACGCATCAGACGCCACTTGTAGTGGTCACCGCCCAGCCAAACCTCGGTGATGTTCTCAAAACGCTTGTCGTCCCAGATCTCCTTGGGAGAAATGTGGCAGTGGTAGTCAACGATGGGCATGCCCTCGGCAAAGTTGTGGAACAGCTCCTCACCGGTTTTGGTGCTCAGCAGGAAATCCTGATCGTCCATGAAGTTTTTCATCAAACAACCCCTTTGTTGGCGGATCGGGCGCACGATGCGCTCGTTATCCTCTAGGTGAACGTTCACTATACTAATTCATTGCGACTTAAAAGGTGAACGTTCACCTAACCATCACGCGGTGAGCGGTTGGTTTTTGGCCCTCAACGGTCGAGCAGGTGCCTTATCCATGCCGGGCGATAAAAAAGATCCGCTGGGGACAGCCCCCAACGGATCTCTTACATCGATAACCCGGGTTGTCTAGATTCCCGCCAGCTTGCAATACCGGTCGACGTTGCTGGCAAACACCATCTCCACAGCACCCTTCTGCACGGGCTCCGCCGGAGTTTTACCCCACAGCAGATACTCGCCCAAGGTCTTGGCGCCACGGTAGGCCAGGCTCACCGGGTCCTTATAGACAATATTGGTAAAGATGCCACGGCGCAAGGCCAAGGCGCTCTCGGGGAACAGGTCGTTGCCGATTACCATGACCTTGCCGGCCTTGCCGCTTGAAACAAGCGCGTCGGCGACCACCTCGGAACCAACGGCAAAAACGCTACAGATGAGCTCGGGAGCATCCGGCGCACTCAAGCGCTGCTCAAGCTCGCGCTCGAGCTGTTTGACTTGCGCATGGGCAC
This sequence comes from uncultured Collinsella sp., assembly GCA_900553415.1. Taxonomy (GTDB): domain Bacteria; phylum Actinomycetota; class Coriobacteriia; order Coriobacteriales; family Coriobacteriaceae; genus Collinsella. Next base: position 27,219 of record USDH01000004.1, read on the forward strand.
CGGCAAGGTCCTCAACCCGCCATGGAATATCGTGCTCGCGCAGGTAATTATGAAAGGCGCGGGCGGTCAGGTAGTGTGAATCGGTATAGGGGTCGCCCGCCAACAGGAGCACGCGGGCGTCAGCCCCAGAAGCGTGGACCAGGTTAGCCGCCTGCTCTGCCATAAGACTGCCCGCCGCGGAATAGTCCGCCAGACTGGCACCCAGGCGATCGAGGTGCGGTCGGTCGCCGTCGACGAGCTCGATCGCCACACCCGCCTCGGCAATCTGCCTCAAGAGTTCGGTTGCGCGGTCATCGCCCGGAACATAGGCAAGCAGACCATCGATCTTCTCGCCTACCTGCAGACGCTCATCAATCTGCTCGAGCGCATCGGCGTAGCCGCCCACGCCAAATTCTACGCGCTCAACCGTAATGCCCTGATCGATGACCTCCTGCTCAAAGCGGTTGCAGCCTTCCCAAAGGTAACGGAAAAAGTACGCCCCCTCGCGCGATGCGCGGGGCAGGCAAAACACCAGGTTGATATCCTTGCGCCGCAGGCTTGAGGCACTTGTGTTGCGATGGTAGCCCATGGCCTCGGCCTTGGCATTCACCTTGGCACGCACGGATTCGCTCACGCCGGCCTTGCCCGTCAGGGCCTTATGCACGGTATTGATGGAAACGCCAAGCTCGGCGGCTATGTCCTTCATGGTTACGCGAGCGCTCATGGGGTTACTCCGTTATAGATAAGTTGCCAATTAACAGTACAGGTAACGATACCCCAAAATCACTCTTCAACTCGCCGCGCTCTCCCCCAAATGTGCAAAGCGCCCCGCGAACGGATGCTCGCGGGGCGCTTGGATGACGGACCTTACTTGATACCGCGGCCCAAGTCTTCGGCAATTTTGTCTACGCCCTTAAGTGCGGCGCAGGTCTTTTTGTTGGAGCAATGTCCTGTGCAAACGCCACCTTGAGCGCAGTCGGCGCAAGTGCCCTTACGATAAATGCGCACGCACACGGCGACAAACGCAATGCCGATAACAGCCAGTACAACAATATCGATAGGTGCCATAGCAAGCCTCCTCTAGTTAACCATCACTTACTTTACCCCATTCTCCACCTACCAAAAAGGGGCAGGTTTATTTTGGTCGGTTTTATCTGCGGAAACGCCACATCTCCCTCACCAAAAAGCCCGAGTGTCGCTGGGACACCCGGGCTCGTGGAAAGGGGCTAATCCTTATTCGGACTTAAGCGGAAACTGCGGCGGAAGCGGTGTTGGTCTCATCCTCGTCGGTCCATGCATGCTTGGGCATGGGACGGAAGATCTGGAAGAGCATCGCAACCAGCAGCACGATGGCTACAATCGTCCAAATACCAAACTGGCCCAACACAAACAGGTTGTAGAACTGGTTGATGAACAGGCCGATCACCCAAGCGAAGGCGCACTCGTAGCCGATGGCAATCGCGGTCCACTTGCCGGAGTCCATCTGGTTGCGGATAGTGCCCATGGCGGCAAAGCACGGAGCGCACAGCAGGTTGAAGGCACCAAAGGCCACGCAAGCACCCATGGTGGGGAACATGCCCGCAAACGCGGTCCACAGGCTCGGGTCGGTCTCGCCAGCATCGGCGACGGAGAGCAGCGAGCCGGCGGTGGCGACGACGTTCTCCTTGGCGACAAGGCCAGAGACAGTCAGCGCAGTTGCCTGCCAGGTGCTAAAGCCGAGCGGGGCGAAAATCCAGGCGACCAGGTTGCCCAGCATGGCGAGCACGGAGTAGTCCATAAACTCCTCGGGGATGCCGTCCATCGCAGGCAGGAAGCCAAAGGAGCCGTTATAGCTACCAAAGTTGGAGAGGAACCAAACCACGACGGTAGAGGCGAAGATGACCGTGCCGGCCTTCTTGATAAAGGCCCAGCAGCGCTCCCACACGTGCAGCGCCCAAGAGCGGATCGCCGGGAAGTGGTAGGCAGGAAGCTCCATAACAAACGGCGTCGGGCGGCCGGCGAAGAGCTTGGTCTTCTTGAGCATGAGGCCCGAGGCGATGACGGCGAAGACGCCCAAGAAGTAGAACAGCGGGCTGATCCATGCGGCGGTGGTGGAAGAATCGCCGATGATGGAACCCATGAGCAGAGCGATGATCGGCAGCTTGGCGCCACAGGGAATGACCGTCATGCGGCGGTCCTTCTCGTTCTCGATGGTCTTGGTAGCCATGACGCCGGGGACGCCGCAGCCCGAGGACACGAGCATGGGGATGAAGGACTTACCGGACAGGCCAAAGCGGCGGAACACGCGGTCCATGATGAAGGCGACGCGGGCCATGTAGCCGCAGTCCTCCAAGAAAGACAGCATCACAAAGAGCAGGAACATCTGCGGGACGAAGCCCATGATGGCGCCGATGCCAGCCACGATGCCGTCGCAGACCAGCGAATCGACGAGGCCACCGTCCTCGGTACCGCCCGCCACGAGAGCGTCATGCACCGCGGTGGTGATACCCGGGACATAGGGGCCGTACTGTGCTGGGTCGACCGAGTCGGCGTTGTCGCCCGCAGCCTCAACAGCTGCGTCGTAGGCATCGCGGCCCTGACCGAGCACGTACCAGCCGTCGGTGCCGAAGAGTTGGTCGTTGGTGAAGTCAGTCACCGTGCCGCCCAAGGTAGAGACGGCAATGTAGTACACACAGAACATGATGACCACAAAGATCGGCAGGCCCAGGATACGGTTGGTAACCACGCGGTCGATCTTCTCGGAGGTGCTCATCTTTGCCGGAGCCTTAGTGAGGCACTCGTCGATGATGTGGGCAATCACGCCGTAGCGCTCGCCGGTGATGATGGACTCAGCGTCGTCGTCGCAATCCTGCTCGCACTGAGCGACCAGCTGCTCCACGCGAGCGGCCTTCTCCTTGGTGAGGTTGATGAGCTTGCAGGCGTCCGCGTCGCGCTCGAACAGCTTGACGGCGTAGTAGCGACGCTTGTTGGCGGGAACGCTCGCCGGCAGGTTGTTCTCGATGTGGTCCAGAACGTCCTCGATGGAGGAATCGAACTTGTGCTCCGGCACCTGGCCCTTGGAAGCAGCGGACTTCTTGACCTGCTCGAACAGCTCGTTGATGCCCTTGTTCTTAAGGGCCGAGATCATCATGACCGGGCAGCCGAGCTTCTTGGAGAGCTTGTCCGTGTCGATCTTGTCGCCGTTCTTCTCGACCAGGTCGGCCATGTTGAGGGCAACGACCACGGGCAGGCCGGTCTCGATAACCTGAAGCGCCAGGTACAGGTTGCGCTCGAGGTTGGTGGCGTCGACCACCTGGACGACGACATCGGGCTCGCCGCTCATGAGGTAATCGCGCGAGCACTGCTCCTCGGGGCTGTAGGGGGAAAGCGAGTAGATGCCGGGGAGGTCCGTAATCGTGACGTTCTTGTCACTCAGGAGCTTGGCTTCCTTTTTCTCAACCGTGACGCCGGGCCAGTTGCCAACGTAGCCGTTGGCGCCGGTGATCAGGTTGAAAAGCGTGGTCTTGCCGCAGTTGGGGTTACCCGCCAGCGCGACATGGATCTGAGAATCCGCCATTCAATCCTTCTTCCTTGTGTGCCCGCGCTGCTTTCTCCGCACGGGCTGGATAATGTGCTTCAACATTGCAAATTTAAGTTAGAAAAACCTAACTTTATCTGCATAAATAGTTGCCGCGGGCCCTTACTGGACCTCGACGACGGCAGCCTCCTCCTTGCGGATGGAAAGCTCGTAGCCGCGCACGTTGATCTCGACCGGATCACCGAGCGGTGCAACCTTTACGACCTTGAACGAAGTGCCCTTGATGAGCCCCAGGTCCATGAGGTGGCGGCGCAGCGCGCCCTCACCGTGAAGCTTGACGATGGTAGAGCTCTCGCCCACCTTAACGTCACCCAACGTCTTCATATTCTTTTCCCCCTTTCAGCTTTTATGAAATGCTGCGAACTAACCGACGGTCATGATGTGCATGGCAACCTTGGAATCGATGCCAAAGCGAGCGCCCAGCACCGTGACGATGATGTTGGCGCCACTCGAGCTCACCACGTGGATCTCGCTGCCCTCGACAAAGCCGAGGTCCTTGAGGTGGTGCTTCATGTCCTCATTGCCCTTTACACGAGACACGCGCACGGTTTCGCCCGCCTTTACCATCGAAAGCGGCATAGCCGGCATCTGCGGTCCGCAAGACATGAGTGAGCTCCTAACGTCAGTTCGTCCTCAACATCGACGCAGCAAAAGTTAACCACGTCTATGTTCGCTTTAGTAAACTAACACGTGGTTAACTTTTTGGAAAGGGTCCTCATTCAGTTTTCGAAAAAGTTTCCTATACGAAACAAAAGAGGCACCGCAAAGACCATCTCTTTGCGGTGCCTTGTCATACCAATTTATGCAACAAAGGGGCCTGTCCCCTTGTCACATTGTTGAGGTTAGAGCGAGAGGTTTCTGATCGATGTGACGCAGGAGGCCTCATCCACGCCCGAAACGCGGAACACGATGTCTTCGCCACATTCGCCGTAGAGAGCCATGAGCCCCATCACATCGCGGCCGTCGGTATGGCGATCGCCGATGCTGACCGATACGTTGCTACGATGCTTGGCAATGATGTCGTAGAGCAGCGCAACCGGGCGGGCATGCAATCCCAACGGATCTTTAATCGTCTTTGTAAACTCGACCATGTCCCCTCCCACGACGTCGCACATTCGGCCGGCAAACCCAGCCACGTGGTAGTTATTGTAGCGTTAGATGCTTGTCGAGACCCGCCAGAAGCTCGACTGGAAAGTGCGTCCCGTTATTTGGCTGGAGTCTGGGTCGCAGTTTCCCAAAGGGCCCTGTTTGGGAAACCGCAGCCCACTCTGGACGCAAATTCCGGGTCGCAGTTTCCGCTGAGCGGCCCTAGCGGAAAGCCCATCCCGCTCTGGGTGCAAATTCTGGGACGCAGTTTCCGCGACGCCCAGTCAACCTATGCCCTCGCAACGCCCGCGCATAAAAAACGAGGGAAGGCACACGTCCTTCCCTCG